>NZ_JBFTNR010000020.1:0-12403 GCF_056665995.1 Stenotrophomonas sp. 05L44_2 | reverse complement strand
GGCCTGGGTTCCCGTGTTGGCGGCAGTCTCATTGCTGCTTGCCCACCTCAACTTCGAGCTGGTGGAGCAGAAGCTGCGCAATGCGAAGCCGTCCTGGCGCAATGGCAAGGTGCTGGCTACTTCCGCGCTGTCGATGCTGGTGGTCGTTTCCGCTGGCATGGTGGTGGTCAAGGAGAAGGGTTTCCCGGGATCCCAGGACGCACACGTCGCGCAAGTCCTGGCCTCGCTGGATTACGATCCTTCGGTCGACTACCGCTCACGGACCTGTTTCCTGGATCCGGACCAGTCTCCTGACCAGGCCGATGTTTCCGGCTGCATTCCCGGCAAAGGGCAGCGCCGCGCGATGCTGTGGGGCGACAGCCATGCGATCCATTTCCTGAAAGGTTTCCAGCCCGCATTTGCAGCAAAGGGCTACGAGATCGGCGCCCTGACCGCCTCAGCCTGCCCCCCGTTGGTAGGCGTGGAAATTGGCGAGCGTCCGCACTGCAAGGCGTTCAATGATTTCGCCCTGCAGCGTCTGGTCGATGAGAAGCCGGATGTAGTGATCCTTTCTGCGCTCTGGTATGCCGATCCGGCCTGGATGTCTGCCTTGGACAAGTCCATCGCTGCCCTTCGCGCCGCCGACATACGGGTCGTCGTGTTGGGCATATCCCCGATGTTCAAGCAGCGCGTACCACTGGTCGTGGCAGACAAGATGCGTGCCGGTGCTGATCCGCGCTACTCAAGCACTGATCTGGATCCCAACTGGATCTCGGGCCCCGAAGCCATGATGAAGGCTCATTTCAAGGGGCGCACCGATGCCACGTTCATTTCCGTGATGGACCGGGCCTGCGTGCAGGGCCGCTGCCCGCTGCTGGACGAGCATGATCATCCGCTCTATTACGATATCGCGCACCTGACGCCAGAGGGCTCAGTGCAGTACGCCGCGCTGCTGGTACCTGTGATTCTGGACTGATTGCGCGCGCGCCTGTGCAGAGTGGTTTTCAGCCTGCGAATGTAGAACGGGACGGCAGTCGCCGTCCCGTTGCTTGTCTACAGGAGGGGGCCACGTCGGGCCGCCTCCATGAATGAAGAGCGGGTCACGCCCTGCCGTAACTGTCCTCGAACCGAACGATGTCGTCCTCGCCCAGATAGCTGCCCGACTGCACTTCGATCAGTTCCAGCGGCAGCTTGCCCGGGTTCTTCAGGCGATGGGTCACACCCAGAGGGATGTAAGTGCTCTGGTTCTCCRACAACAGGATGACCTCATCGCCACGGGTCACTTCGGCCGTGCCGCTGACCACGATCCAGTGCTCGGCACGGTGGTGGTGCATCTGCAGGCTCAGGGTCGCACCCGGTTTGACGGTGATCCGCTTGACCTGGAACCGGGCGCCATTGTCGATGGAGTCATAGGCGCCCCACGGGCGGTAGACCTTGCGGTGCGCGGCGGCTTCGCTGCGCCCATCGCGCTTGATCTGGCCAACGATCTCCTTGACGTCCTGCACGCGGTCCTTGTGACCGACAAACACGGCGTCATCGGTTTCCACCACAACCACGTCCTGCAGGCCGACCATCGCGATCAGGCGGTTTCCGTAGGCATAGCTGTCCTTGCAGTCCAGCGCGATCACGTCGCCGTGGCAGGCATTGCCGTCGGCGTCCTTGTCGGACACCTCCCACAGTGCCGACCAGGAGCCCACGTCGTTCCATCCGGCATCCAGCGGGACCACGGCGGCATCGGCGGTCTTTTCCATCACCGCATAGTCGATGGAATCGTTCGGGCTGGCGGCGAAGGCTTCCGCATCCAGGCGGATGAAATCGTTGTCGCGGGCGGCCTTGTCGAGCGCGGCGCGGCAGGCCGCCAGGATCGCCGGCTGCAGGGTCTCCAGCTCCTTCAGGTAACGCGAGGCCTTGAACAGGAACATGCCGCTGTTCCAGTAGTACTCGCCTGAGGCGACGTACTTCTCGGCAGTGGCCTGGTCGGGCTTCTCCACGAACCGGTCGACCGCGCGTACGCCTTCGCCGATKGCAGCCTTGATGTAGCCATAGCCGGTTTCCGCAGCAGTCGGCACGATGCCGAAGGTCACCAGCTTGCCGGCTTCAGCGGCAACCGCGGCCTGTTTCACGGCTGCATGGAAGGCTGCTTCGTTGCGCACGACATGGTCGGAGGGCAGCACCAGCAGCAACGCATCATTGCCACCGGCCAGCGCCTGCAGGGCGGCGATGGCAATGGCCGGAGCGGTATTGCGACCCACCGGCTCCAGGATCAGCGCCTGCGGCAGGACCTTGCACTCGCGCAGCTGTTCGGCAGCCATGAAACGGTGTTCCTGGTTGGCGACCACGATCGGCGCAGCACCGGCGATCGATGCGACGCGCTTCCAGGTGGCCTGCAGCATCGTGTCATCGCCGACCAGCGGCAGGAACTGCTTCGGGTATGCCTCGCGCGACAGCGGCCACAAGCGCGTGCCGGAGCCGCCGGAAAGAATGACGGGAACGATTGGAGTCATGGTGCGTCCTTTACTCAGTGATTTGCCGGCGTGCCGCCGATCAAGTCGGTCAGTTCACGGATGCGGTCCTGAAGCAGGGCCTCGTTTCCGCGGGTTTCGATGTTCAGGCGCAGCAGCGGCTCGGTGTTGGAGCTGCGCAGGTTGAAGCGCCATTCCGCGAAATCGGCGCTTACCCCGTCGGTACGATCCAGCAGCGGCTGCTGCGGCTCGAAATGGGCCAGCACGCGGGCCACGGTCGCCTTGGCATCCTCGACGCGGAAGTTGATTTCACCACTGCAGGGATAGGCCTTCATGCGGTCGGCCACCAGTTCGCCCAGCGACTTGCCGCTGCTCGATACCAGCTGCGCGATCAGCAGCCACGGGATCATGCCGGAGTCGCAGTAGGCGAACTCGCGGAAGTAGTGGTGGGCGCTCATCTCGCCGCCATAGACGGCGTCCTCGGCGCGCATGCGTTCCTTGATGAAGGCATGGCCGGTCTTGCTCATCACCGGTACGCCGCCTGCCTGTTCGACCATCTCCACGGTGTTCCAGGTCAGGCGCGGGTCGTGGATGATCTTGCCGCCGGGCTGGCGGACGAGCAGGGCAGTGGCCAGCAGGCCGACCAGGTAATAGCCCTCGATGAAATTGCCGTCGGCATCGAAGAAGAAGCAACGGTCGAAGTCGCCATCCCAGGCGATGCCGAAGTCCGCACCACTGGCACGCACTGCGTCGCGGCTGGCCGCGCGGTTCTCCGGCAGCAGCGGATTGGGAATGCCGTTCGGGAAGCTGCCATCGGGTTCATGCTGGATGCGGATGAACTCGAAGGGCAGGTGCGGGGCCAGTTCGTCGATGATCAGGCCGGCACCGCCGTTGCCCGGATTGGTGACGATCTTCAGCGGCTTCAGTTTGGCCACATCGACATAGCCCAGCAGGTGCTGGATATAGGCAGTCTTGTCGGTGTCGCTGGAGACCGTCCCCTTGCCGTCGCCAAGCGGAGCGTCGGAAGCAGCAAAATCGCGGATATCGAAAAGGCCGGTGTCGCCGCTGATCGGCTTGGCGCCGTCGCGTACCAGCTTCATCCCGTTGTAATCCATCGGATTGTGGCTGRCCGTCACCATGATGCCGCCCGCCGCCTTGCGGTGGAACGTCTGGAAATACACTTCCTCGGTGCCGCACATGCCGATGTCGATGACATCGCGACCGCTCGCGGTCAGGCCTTCGATGGCGGCCTGCAACAGGGCCGGGCTGCTCAGTCGGATGTCGTGTCCCACAACTACCGGTCCCGGGCCGAGCAACGCCGCAGTACCGGCGCCGATACGGCGAGCCAGGCGTTCGTCAAGTTCGTCCGGGACGCGGCCGCGGATGTCGTAGGCCTTGAAACACGGGAGCGTCATCAATGCAGTCCTTCACGGGTTGACCCCGGATTATAGCGACTGGCCCTGTTGGAACGAGTGATCCTGCCCAGCGTCCCTGCGGGCCCTCCAAAATGCTGGAATGCCGTGCAACCTGTTGATTGCACGGCATTCCTGCAGACGCATCAGCCCAGCGCCGCTTCCAGCTCCGGCAGGATCGTGAACAGATCCCCGACCAGGCCGATGTCGGCAATCTCGAAGATCGGCGAATCCGCGTCCTTGTTGATGGCGACAATCGTGCCGGCATCCTTGATGCCGGTCAGGTGCTGGATGGCACCGCTGATGCCCACGGCCACATACAGCTCCGGCGAGATGATCTTGCCGGTCTGGCCGACCTGCAGGTCGCTGGGCACGTAGCCGGCATCCACCGCGGCGCGCGAGGCACCCACGGCGGCGCCGAGCTTGTCGGCSAGCTGGAAGATSACCTTGAAGTTCTCTTCCGARCCMACRCCACGGCCACCGGAGACCACGCGCTTGGCGCTCTGCAGGTCSGGGCGRTCGCTGGCACCGGCGGCCAGKCCGACGAAGCGGGTGTGGGTCGGCAGGGAGGCGTCGACGCTTGCGGCCTCAACCGCGGCGCTGCCGCCTTGGGCGGCTTCCGGCCACGACGCGGCACGCACGGTGGCGACCACGATCTGGTCGGTTGGTGCTTCCACGGTGATGATCGCGTTGCCGGCGTAGATCGGGCGCTTGAAGGTGTGGCTGCCTTCGACGGCCATCAGGTCGGAGACCTGGTTGACGCCAAGCAGGGCGGCCACGCACGGCATCAGGTCCTTGCCGAAGGTGGTCGACGGGCCGAACACGTGGGTGTAACCCTTGGCCAGCTGTGCGATCTGCGGGGCCAGTACCTGGGCCAGCGCCTGTACGTTGGCGGCGTTGGCCACGGTCAGGACCTTGGCGACGCCGGCGATCTTGGCCGCTTCAGCCGCAACGGCGGTCGGGTCGGCGGCCAGCACCAGCACGTCGATGCTGGCGCCGCTGATGGCGGCTGYGGCGCTGACCGTCTTGGCGGTAGCGGCGTTGAGCTTGCCGTCGTGGTGCTCGGCGATGACGAGAATCTTGCTCATTACAGCAACCCCTTCTGCTTGAGTGCGGCAACCAGTTCGGCCGCGTCCTTGACCATCACGCCCTTGCTGCGCTTGGACGGTGCGGCGTACTGGGTGGTCTTGAAGGTGTCGGCAGCTTCAACACCGAGGTCGGCCAGCTGCAGGGTCTCCAGCGGCTTGGCCTTGGCCTTCATGATGTCGGGCAGCTTGATGAAGCGCGGCTCGTTCAGGCGCAAGTCGGTGGTGACCACGGCCGGCAGGTCGACTTCCAGCGTTTCCAGGCCGGCGTCGACTTCACGGGTKACCGTGGCCTTGCCGTCGGCAATGTCGAGCTTGCTGGCGAAGGTGGCCTGCGGACGCCCCCAGAGCGTGGCCAGCATCTGGCCGGTCTGGTTGGCGTCGTCGTCGATGGCCTGCTTGCCCAGGATCACCAGGTCCGGCTGTTCCTTCTCAACCAGCTTGAGCAGGGTGCGGGCGGCGGTCAGCGGCTGGATGGCCTGGTCGGTAACGACGTGAATGGCACGGTTTGCGCCCATGGCCAGGCCATTGCGCAGGTGCGCCTGGGCGTCGGCCGGGGCGATGGTGGCGACAACCACCTCGGTGGCGATGCCCTTGTCGCGCAGGCGCAGGGCTTCTTCCAGGGCGATTTCRTCGAASGGRTTGGSCGACAGCTTGACGCCGTCGGTGACCACGCCGGAACCGTCCGGCTTGACCTGAATGCGGACGTTGTAGTCCACCACGCGCTTGTACGCGACGAGGATTTTCATCTGGTACTCGATCCTTGTAGTGCCGGCCGCCGGCCGGCTCACAGTAACGGGAAACGTCCGGTTCTCGCACAGCAACCGGTTCGGGGGTGGGACCCCGATTCTAACTGGCCGAAGGCGACCATGCGAATGCGTATGGTTTTGCTGCGGTGCGGCGGAAACGGGCCACTGGGAGCCTTCGTTCACCTGCGGCGGGCAGTCGTGAAGAGGTCGCCGATGTATCCTGTCGCGCTGCCGGGGTGCTGCGAGTGCCTGGGGCGAAACATCGAACAGGAGAACAGGTAGTGCCCACATGGCTTGTCACCGGCGGTGCCGGATTCATTGGCGGTAACTTCGTTCTCGAGGCCGTCTCCCGCGGCATCAAGGTCGTCAATCTCGATGCGTTGACCTACGCCGGCAACCTGAAGACGTTGTCCAGCCTGGACGGCGATCGCAACCATGTCTTCGTGCAGGGGGACATCGGTGACAGCGCGCTGGTTTCCCGCCTGCTGGCCGAGCACCAGCCCGATGCCGTGCTGAATTTCGCCGCCGAAAGCCACGTCGACCGTTCGATCGATGGCCCTGGCGCCTTCATCCAGACCAATGTCGTCGGCACCCTCGGCCTGCTTGAGGCAGTGCGGGACTACTGGAAGGCGTTGCCGCCCGAGCAGGGCGCGGCATTCCGCTTCCTGCATGTCTCCACCGACGAGGTGTACGGCACCTTGGGCGAGACCGGCAAGTTCAGCGAAACCACCCCGTATGCCCCGAACTCGCCGTACTCGGCGTCCAAGGCCGCCTCGGACCATCTGGTGCGTGCGTTCCACCATACCTACGGGCTGCCGGTGCTGACCACCAACTGCTCGAACAACTATGGTCCGTACCACTTCCCGGAGAAGCTGATCCCGCTGGTGATCGCCAAGGCGCTGGCCGGTGAGCCGCTGCCGGTGTACGGCGACGGCAAGCAGGTGCGCGATTGGCTGTTCGTGTCCGACCACTGCGAAGCGATCCGTACCGTGCTGGCCAAGGGCCAGGTGGGCGAGACCTACAACGTCGGCGGCAACTCCGAAAAGCAGAACATCGAAGTGGTGCAGGCGATCTGCGCGCTGCTGGACCAGCGCCGCCCGCGTGCGGACGGCCAGCCGCGCAGCAGCCAGATCACCTACGTTGCCGACCGCCCGGGCCATGACCGCCGTTACGCGATCGATGCCTCCAAGTTGAAGAACGACCTGGGCTGGGAACCTGCCTACACCTTTGAACAGGGCATCGGCTTCACCGTCGACTGGTACCTGGACAACCAGGAGTGGGTGAACGGCGTGCTCGACGGCAGTTATCGCCTGCAGCGCATCGGCACCGCGGCCTGAACCAAGGACACGACATGACCCAACGCAAGGGCATCATCCTCGCCGGCGGTTCCGGCACCCGGCTGTATCCGATCACCAAGGGCGTCAGCAAGCAGCTTCTGCCGGTGTACGACAAGCCGATGATCTATTACCCGCTCAGTGTGTTGATGCTGGCGGGCATCCGTGAAGTACTGATCATCAATACCCCGCACGAGCAGGCCTTGTTCCAGCAGCTGCTGGGTGACGGTTCGCAATGGGGCATGGACATCCAGTACGCCGTGCAGCCCAGCCCCGATGGTTTGGCGCAGGCCTATCTGATCGGCCGTGACTTCGTCGGCGGCAAGCCGAGCTGCCTGGTGCTGGGTGACAACATCTTCCACGGCCATGGCCTGACCGACATGCTGCGGCGCGCCGACGCACGCGACGCGGGCGCCACCGTTTTCGGCTACTGGGTGAATGATCCCGAGCGCTACGGTGTGGCCGAGTTCGACAAAGATGGCAAGGTCGTCGGTCTGGTCGAGAAACCGCAGAATCCGCGTTCCAATTACGCCGTCACCGGCCTGTACTTCTACGACGGCAATGCCAGTGACTATGCCGCCGAACTGAAGCCCTCACCCCGTGGCGAGCTGGAGATCACCGATCTGAACCAGCGCTACCTCGACGAAGGCAGCTTGCACCTGGAAGCGCTGGGCCGCGGCTATGCATGGCTCGATACCGGCACCCACCAGTCCTTGTTGGAAGCGTCGAACTTCATCGAGACCATCCAGACCCGGCAGGGCCTGCAGGTCTGCTGTCCGGAGGAGATCGCCTTTGGCAAGGGATGGATCAACGCAGAGCAGCTCAACGCGCTGGCCGCGCCGCTGATCAAGAATGGCTATGGCCAGTACCTCGCGAAACTGGCACAGCGGGGTGTGGTGCCGTGAAGGTGATTGAAAGCGCGCTGTCGGGTTGCAAGCTGCTTGAGCCGGTGGTGTTTGGCGACGAACGCGGCTTCTTCTTCGAGACATGGAACGCAGAGCGCTTCGGCAAGCTGGGTCTGCCGACGCAGTTCGTCCAAAGCAACGTCTCCTCTTCCAGTCGCGGCGTCCTGCGTGGGCTCCACTACCAGTGGCCGCGCCCGCAGGGAAAGCTGGTGACCGTGCTGGAAGGTGAGGTCTACGACGTGGCGGTGGACATCCGCCGCGGCTCACCCACGTTCGGGCGCTGGGAAGCATTCATTCTCAGCGGCAGCAACCGCCGCCAGCTCTGGATCCCGCCGGGTTTCGCGCATGGTTTCGCAGTGCTGTCCGAAACGGCCCTGTTCAATTATCTGTGCACCGACGTCTACGTGGCCGAAGCCGATGCCGGCATCCGCTGGAACGACGCCGATATCGCGGTGGACTGGCCGGTAGGGGCTCCGATTCTTTCGGCCAAGGACCAGAAGGCGCCTTTCCTGGATCAGTTGGCCGAAGATCGGCTGCCGGTCTACGTGCCATGATGATCCTGGTGTTCGGCGGCAATGGCCAGGTAGGCCAGGAGCTGCTGCGCGCTCTGGCGCCGCTGGGTACCGTGGTGGCAACCACGCGCAGCGGCCAGTTGCCCGACGGAGGATCCTGCGAAGTGGCCGATTTCGATCAGCCCGACAGCCTGCCGGCGTTGTTGGATCGGCTGCAGCCGTCGATCGTGGTCAATGCCGCGGCCTATACCGCAGTCGACCGCGCCGAGCAGGATGTTGCAGCAGCATTTCGTGCCAATGCCGAAGCGCCCGGGGTCATCGCGCGCTGGTGCGCAGCCCACGATGTCCCGCTCGTGCACTACTCCACCGACTACGTGTTCGATGGACAGGGCAACACGCCCTACCGCGAAGACGAGCCGACCGCGCCGCTGGGTGTGTACGGCAGCAGCAAGCGTGGTGGTGAAGAGGCCGTGCGCGCGGCGGGCGGGCGCCATCTGATTTTCCGCACGGCGTGGGTGTATGCCGCACATGGCACCAATTTCCTGCGGACCATGCTGCGCGTTGGCGCTGCTCGCAGCGAGCTGCGGGTAGTGGCAGACCAGGTTGGTACGCCTACCCCGGCGGCCTTGATCGCCGATGTCACTGCGCATGCGCTGCAGCACCCGGGCCGCTTGTCCGGCACCTGGCACCTGACAGCGAATGGGCAAACCAGCTGGCATGGTTTCGCCGAGGCGATTTTTGCCGAGGCGCTGGCCACCGGCATGATGGTGGAAGCGCCGAGGGTGCAGGCCATAACCAGCGCCGAGTACCCGACGCCAGCCCGCAGGCCGGCGTGGTCGGTGCTGGACAACCGCAGGCTGCAACGTGATTTCAGCCTGCAGCTGCCCGCATGGCAGGACGGCTTGAAGCGTGTGATGGCGGAAATCGCCGGTTCCTGACCGGGCCGGGTCCTGCTGGCCGCCGTGCGGTGTGCCCGCATCCAGCCAATGGCGCAGGGTGAGTTCGCATACAATTCCCCCACTCTCGACAATGGAAGCGGCATGACGCTGGGCTCGCCCCAGGACCGCTATCCCGTCGCGCCCAGGACCGCAGGGGACCGCTTTGAAATTCGCTCACGATCAGAAACGCGTGCTGGTAACCGGCGGCGCCGGCTTCCTCGGCTCCCATCTCTGCGACCGCTTGGTCGAAGCTGGCCACGACGTGCTGTGCGTGGACAATTTCTACACCGGCAACAAGGCCAACGTCGAAGATCTGCTCGGCCACCCGCGCTTCGAACTGATGCGCCACGACGTGACCTTCCCGCTGTACGTGGAAGTGGACCGGATCTTCAACCTGGCCTGCCCGGCATCGCCGATCCACTACCAGCACGATCCGGTGCAGACCACCAAGACCAGCGTGCATGGCGCCATCAACATGCTGGGCCTGGCCAAGCGCGTGCGTGCCCGCATCCTGCAGGCCAGCACCAGCGAGGTCTACGGCGATCCGGAGATCCATCCGCAGGTGGAGGGCTACTGGGGCCGGGTCAACCCGATCGGCATCCGCAGCTGCTACGACGAAGGCAAGCGCTGCGCCGAGACGCTGTTCTTCGATTACTGGCGCCAGCACCAGCTGGAGATCAAGGTCATGCGCATCTTCAATACGTATGGCCCACGCATGCACCCCAACGACGGCCGCGTGGTCAGCAACTTCATCGTGCAGGCGCTGCAAGGCGAGCCGATCACCATCTATGGTGATGGCCAGCAGACGCGCAGCTTCTGCTATGTGGACGATCTGATCGAAGGCATGTTGCGCCTGATGGACTCGCCGGCCGATTTCACCGGTCCGGTCAACATCGGCAATCCGTCCGAGTACACCATGCTGGAACTGGCCGAAACGGTGGTGCGCCTGGTCGGCGGCACGTCCAGGATCGAGTACCGACCGCTGCCATCCGATGACCCGCGCCAGCGCCAACCGGATATCAGCCTGGCCAAGGCCACGTTCGACTGGGAGCCCAAGGTGGCCCTGGAAGATGGTCTGAAAGAGACCATCAGCTACTTCCGCCATCGCCTGCAGGCTTGAGGAAACCGCGATGCGCAAGATTGTCGTGATGCCGGTGTACGAAGACCTGGAAGCTTCTTCCCGGCTTTTCCTTGAGCTTGCGCGTACGCAGGGTGGCGATACCTACGTCGTTGCCGTCGACGACGGCTCGGTGCGCCAACCACTGCCGATCTCGGCGATCGAGGCCTCCGGGCTGGAGGGCGTGGTGATCAAGCTGCGCCGCAATGTCGGCCACCAGCGTGCCATCGCCATCGGCCTGAGCTACGTGGCCGAGCACTTCGGCAACGATGTCATCGTGGTGGCGATGGACTCCGACGGCGAAGACACGCCGGAGAGCATCACCGAGCTGGTTGCCGGGCTGGAGTCTGTCGATGTGGATGTGGTCGTTGCGACCCGCCGCAGCCGGGTGGAGTCACTGAAATTCAAGACCTTCTACCTGTTCTACAAGCTGCTTTTCACACTGCTCAGTGGGCGTCGGATCAGCTTTGGCAATTTCATGGCGGCAAAAATGCCTGCGGTGCGCCGGCTGGCATCAATGCAGGAACTGTGGACCCACGTGGCCGCCAGCGTGCTCAGTTCCAAGTTGCGGGTGCAGACCTGTTCACTGGACCGCGGTCCGCGCTACGCAGGCCGCAGCAAGATGAACTTCGTCGGGCTGGCCCTGCATGGGTTCCGTGCGCTGATGGTGTTCGCCGAGGACGTGCTGGTGCGTGTGGGTATCGCCTGCACGATTGTCGCGGCGCTGTCGGTGACCGGTGGGGTGATCGCAACGCTGCTGAAGATGCTGGGGTTCGCAACGCCCGGCTGGTTCTCGCTTGCCTTCGGTATCCTGTTGCTGGTGTTCCTGCAGACGGCTGCATTGACCCTGATCATCCTTATGCTGTCGGGCATGATCCGCAGCGGTGGCGTGCTGGGCATCGGCAGCTATCGGGAGTTCGTTGATGAGGTCCAGCATGCCGCCCGCCGCAGCGCATGATGCGTTGGGTGGCCAGTTCCTGCGCTACCTGATCAACGGCCTGGTGGCCACGGCGGTGCACTACGGGGTGTTGCGCTTCAACATCGAAGTGCTGCACATGTCATTGGCCGCTGCGGCCAATGCGCTGGCCGCTGTGTTTGGCATTGCCACCTCGTTTCTGGGCAGCCGCTACTTCGTGTTCCGTGGCCGGCAGGGCAGCGTGGCCTGCCAGGGGGCGCTGTTCCTGCTGGTATACGCCGTCATTGCGATGCTGCATGCACTGGTGATGTACGTCTGGGCCGACCGTTTCGGCCTGGACTACCGCATCGGCTTCCTGCTGGCGACCGGCATGCAGATGGCTTTCAGTTTTCTCGCCAACAAATTCGTGGTGTTCCGATGAACAAATACCTGCGCGCACTGCTGGCAACGATGGCCTTCATCGTCGTTCTGCTGCTGGTCTACTACGTGCACGTCCGCCATTTCAGGGTAAATGTGGTGCTGTATGCCAGCATCGTCGATGCGGTCATCGCATTGGTGGTGGTTTTTGCGGGCCTGTACGCGCTGAAGTGGTTCGCCGGCTTCAACCGCCTGGAGCTGATCCAGCTGGCCGCGATCTGGCTGCTGGGAGGCTACATCTTTGCCATCTCGGTGCCGACGGTCATCGACCGCTCGCTGTCGTTCTACATCCTTGAAAAACTGCAGCAGCGGGGGGGCGGCATCCGCGAGGATGCATTCCGCCAGGTGTTTACCGAAGAGTACGTGCGTGAGCACCACCTGGTGGAGGTGCGGCTGACCGAACAGCTGCAATCAGGCACCATCGAGATCCACGATGGTTGTGTGAAACTCACCGGCCGCGGTGAACGGTTGGCGTCCTTCAGCCGCTTCTATCGGCAGAACCTGCTGCCCACCCATCGCCTGCTGATGGGGCAGTACTCCGATGCGCTGACCGATCCTTTCCGCGACAGTCATATGT
>NZ_JBFTNR010000019.1:0-12408 GCF_056665995.1 Stenotrophomonas sp. 05L44_2 | reverse complement strand
GTGATGCACGGCGACAAGGTGCTGGCACGTGTCACCGGCATTGACCACCGCGGCCGTCGCGAAGGCAGCATCGCCCGCGTGCTCGAGCGCGGCATGACGCGCCTGATCGGCCGCTTCAGCGTCGAGATGGGCATCAACTACGTGGTGCCCGATGACAAGCGCATCCAGCGCAACGTGCAGGTACCGCCGGACCAGACCGGCGGCGCGAACGATGGCCAGCTGGTCGTCTGCGAACTGACCCAGGCACCGGACAGCCGCCGTCCGCCGATCGGTCGCATCATCGCCGTGCTCGGCGACAAGCTGACTGCCTCGCTGGTGGTGGAAACCGCGATCCACGGCCACGAGCTGCCGTTCGAGTTCCCGCAGGAGGTGCTGGACGAAGCCGCCTCGGTACCGCTGGTGGTCGAGCCGGCGATGATCGGCGGCCGCGTCGACCTGCGCAGCACGCCGCTGGTGACCATCGATGGCGAGGACGCCAAGGACTTCGACGACGCGGTGTACTGCGAGCCGAACGCCGATGGCTTCCGCCTGGTGGTGGCCATTGCCGATGTCTCCAACTATGTCCGTCCCGGCACGCCGCTGGACGATGAAGCACAGAAGCGCGCCACCTCGGTGTACTTCCCGGGCTTCGTGGTGCCGATGCTGCCGGAAACGCTGTCCAACGGCATCTGCTCGCTGATGCCGAAGGTCGACCGCATGTGCTTCGTCTGCGACATGCAGATCGACCGCGAGGGCCAGGTGACCGGCTCGCGCTTCTACGAAGCGGTGATGAATTCGCATGCGCGCCTGACCTACACACAGGTGTGGCAGGCGGTGGGCGAGGACGATGCCGGTGCGAAGGCCTTCATCGGCGACCTGCTGCCGCAGGTGCAGCGCCTGCACCAGCTGTACAAGGTGCTGTCCAAGGCGCGCAGCAAGCGTGGCGCGATCGAGTTTGAAAGCAGTGAAGTCCGCTTCGTACTCGACAACCGCGGTGAAGTCACCCAGGCCGGCATGCTGGTGCGCAACGATGCGCACAAGCTGATCGAGGAATGCATGATCGCGGCCAACGTGGAGGCGGCCAAGTACCTGCTGTCGCGCCATGTGCCGGCGCCTTACCGCGTGCACGAGAAGCCGCCGGAGACCAAGTACGCCGATCTGCTGGAATTCCTCAAGGAGTTCAAGCTGAGCCTGCCGCCGTGGTCGAAGGTGCGCCCGGGTGATTACACCAAGCTGCTGAAGAAGATCCGCGACCGTCCCGACGCCACGCTGCTGGAATCGGTGCTGCTGCGCAGCCAGAGCCTGGCCGTGTACAGCCCCGACAACAACGGCCACTTCGGCCTGGCGCTGGAAGCGTATGCGCACTTCACCTCGCCGATCCGTCGTTACCCGGATCTGCTGGTGCACCGGGCGATCAAGCATGCGCTGTCGGGCAAGCCGCTGGACAAGTTCACCTACACCGCCCGCGAGATGGCAGCACTGGCACTGCAGTGTTCCGAGCGTGAGCGTCGCGCCGATGAGGCCGAACGCGAAGTGGATGAGCGTTACCGCGCGGCATGGATGGAAAAACACGTCGGTGGCCAGTTCGACGGCGTGATCAGCGGCGTGACCAGCTTCGGCCTGTTCGTGGAGTTGGCCGACTCGAAGGTGCAGGGCCTGGTGCACGTGACCCAGTTGCCGCAGGACTATTACAAGTTCGACGCGACCCGCAAGACACTGACCGGCGAGCGTCGCGGCAGCAGTTACCGGCTGGGTGACCAGGTGCGCATCCTGGTGCTGAAGGCCAGCATGGAAGAACGCAAGATCGACTTCCGCCTGGTCGAGCACAAGGGCGAGGAAGAGGAAGCAGGCCCGGCCCCGCTGCCCGAGCGCGGCAAGCCAGCCAAGCGCGCGAAGAAGAAGTACTGAAAGGTGTGCCGACCAACGGTCGGCACCTGCCACGCCGGCGCCGACCATCCCGGTAGGCGCCGGTCCCGGGCGGCACGTCCCCATCGGTAGGTGTCGACCTTGCTCGACACGCTCCCCATCGGTAGGTGTCGACCTTGGTCGACACGATGTTCCGGAGGAAAGCAGCAATGCAGGGCCAACCCGAATACAGCGGCGGCTGCCAGTGCGGCGCGATCCGCTTCCAGGCGCGGGGCGAGCTCACCGACAGCTCGATCTGCCACTGCCGGATGTGCCAGAAGGCCTTCGGCGCCTACTACGCGCCGCTGGTGTCGGTGCGCGGTGTGCAGTTCAGCTGGACCCGTGGCCAACCGCGCTATTTCCAGTCGTCCAACGTAGTGCGGCGCGGCTTCTGCGCCGACTGCGGCACGCCGTTGACCTATGAGGCCCCCGATGGCGTGGCGGTGGCCGCCGGTGCGTTCGACCAGCCTGAACGACTGCCGCCAACCCTTCAGTACGGCGTCGAGCGCAAGCTGCCCTTCGTCGATGGGCTGGGCCGGCTGCCGGCACGCCGTACGGAACAGGACATGGCCGCGCTGGAATTCCTGGCCACGGTCGTTTCCCACCAGCATCCCGACCACGACACCCCGCACTGGCCGCCGCGCACGCGCGGGTAGCGCCGGGCCTTGCCCGGCGGGGGCGACGGACAACGGTCGCCGGGCATGGCCCGGCGCTACCGGCCAGCCGCCGCAGCGCCGCGTCCGCCGATGCTCTACCATAGCCACCCCCTTTCCGGTCCTGCCCGCATGAGCAAGAACAGCCAGTGGATCGTCGGCGTCAACGCCGTCGCCTCCTCCATCGAGAACGACGCCGAGAACGTCCGCGAAGTGCTGGTCGAGGCCGGTGCGAAGAACCCGCGCCTGGTCGAAATCGAGGAAAACGCCCGCCGCAAGGGCATCGACGTGCGCAAGGTCAACAGCCAGGCGCTGGACGGCGTGGGCGGTTCGGTGCGCCACCAGGGCGTGGCCGCACGCTATGCCGCCGCCCGCACCTACAACGAGAACGAGCTGGAAGGGCTGGTCACGGCTGCGGAAGGCAAGGCCCTGCTGCTGGTGCTGGACGAGGTGCAGGACCCGCACAATCTCGGCGCCTGCCTGCGCTCGGCCGCCGCTGCCGGCGCCACCGCCGTGATCATTCCCAAGGACAAGTCGGCCACGGTCAATGCCACCGTGCGCAAGACCTCGGCCGGCGCTGCCGACCTTATTCCGGTGGTGGCGGTGACCAACCTGTCGCGCTGCCTGAAGGACCTGCAGAAGCAGGGCGTGTGGATCTACGGCCTGGCCGGTGAGGCGACTGCGTCGCTGTACCAGCTGGACCTGAAGGGCAACATCGCCCTGGTGCTGGGCGGCGAAGCCGACGGCCTGCGCCGCCTGACCCGCGAAAACTGCGATGGCTTGGTCAAGATTCCGATGCCGGGCGAGATCGAGAGCCTGAACGTCTCGGTTGCTGCCGGCGTCAGCCTGTTCGAGGCCGTGCGCCAGCGCGGTTGATCGACAGCTGCGGAGACCTGATCGGGGTCAGATCCCTTTCCCACGGGAAAGGGATCTGACCCTTTTTTCTGATCCGCCGTGTCGACCAAGGGCGACACCTACCGGGCAGGCGGTAGTCGCCAACCTTGGTTGGCGCTCCGGACGCCTTACCCCGCACTCCCTCCCAGTGCCTTGAACAGCGTCACGTCGTTGTTCAACTGGCTCTGCCGCACCCGTGCCAGTGACAGTTCCGCGTCGCGCCGGGTCTGCTGCGCTTCCAGCCAGGTGCGCAGATCGGTGGCGCCCACGCGATAGCGCACTTCCTGCGCACGTTCCACTTCCACCGCTTCATCGTAGGACGCCTGCGACGCGGTTACCTGGCGCAGCAGCTGCTYGCGTGCGGACAAGGCGTTGTCCACCTCCGACAGCGCGGTGTACAGCGTCTTGCGGAAGTTGGTGGCGGCGATCTGGTAGTTGGTGCCGGCCACGTCCGTATCCAGCTGCGCGCGCTGCAGGTTGAGGAAGGGCAGCGACAGCCCAGCTCCCAGCGTCGCCACCGGATTGCGCAGCACATCGCCCAGCGAGGTGGCGCTGGAACCCAGGCTGCCGGTAAGACTCAGTGCCGGGTAGTACTGGGTGGCGGTCACCCGGATCGTCTTCAGGCTGTTGCGCAGCCGCAGTTCGGCCGCGCGCAGGTCGGGCCGGCGGCCGAGCAGGTCGGCGGGCAGGCCTTCGGCAATGCTCGGGCTCTGCGCCTCCAGCAGGTTCTGCGGTTCGTCCTGCTGCGGCCACGGCGTGCCATCCAGCAGCACGGTCAGCGCGTTGCGCACCTCCACCCGCTGTTGTTCCAGCGCACTCTGCGCCGAACGCTGCGACTGCAGGTTCTGCAGGGCCTGGCGYACTTCCAGSCGCGAMACCGCACCGGCATCGAAGCGSGCCTGKACCAGYTCGYGSGTGCGCTGCAGSCGYTCRAGGTTGGCYTGGCCGGYGGCGATGGACTGGTTGAGGTAGGCCAGTGCCCAGTACTGGTTGATGACATCGCCGATCACCAGCAGGGCGGTGTTCTGCCGGTCTTCTTCGCTGGCGTCGGCCTCCCAGCGGGCGATGTCGCGCTGGCTGCGCAGGCGGCCCCACAGATCGATTTCCCACCCCAGCGACACGCCGGTGGAATAGCTGCGGCGCCAGTCGTCGGCCTGGTCGGTGGCGCGGCTGCCGCTGCCGCTCACGCCGGACGACGAAGGCTGCGGCCACAGCGCGTTGCTGGCCAGCCCGGCCTGCAGGCGTGCACGCTGCACCGCCAGCCCGGCCGCACCGAGGTCGCTGTTGGCGGCAAGCGCCTGCGCGACGAGGCGGTCGAGGCGCTCATCGCCGAAGCCGGTCCACCAGTTGTCCTGGCGGATGTCGCGGGCCGGCGTATCCAGGCCACTGCGTGGGTCGTCGGCCGGTGCGTTGAGGGTCGCATCGCCACGACCATAGGTGGCGGCAACGCTGGGGTCTTCGACCGGATAGCGGCCCACGGAAGCGCAGGCGGAGAGTGCAAGCAGCACGGCGCCGGACAGCAGCAGGCGCGAGGGAGCGGGGAAGGGCAGTCGGGTCATCATCTTCATTCGCGGGCCAGGGCCTCCACCGGGTCGAGCTGGGCGGCACTGCGTGCCGGCAGGAAGCCGAACGCCACGCCGATCAGGGTCGAGCAGGCGAAGGCGGCAATGATGGAAGCGGTGGAGAACAGCACCTGGAAATCACTGGCGAACCGGCCGATCAACACGCCCATCAGCAGTGCCAGGCCGATGCCAAGCAATCCGCCGAGCAGGCATACCAGCACCGCTTCGATCAGGAACTGCTGGCGGATGTCGCTCTGCCGCGCCCCCACCGCCATGCGCACGCCGATCTCGCGGGTGCGCTCGGTCACCGAGACCAGCATGATGTTCATCACGCCGATGCCACCGACCAGCAGCGCGATGGCGGCAATGGCGCCGATCAGCAGGGTCATCGTGCGCGTGGTCTGTTCGATGGTGTCGCGGATCTCGGCGCTGTTGCTGAGGAAGAAGTCCTCGGTGCCGTGGCGCATGGTCAGCAGCCGGGTGATCGCTTCCTGTGCCGCATCCATCGGCGTTTCATCGTTCACCCGCACGGTGATGCTGGAAACGTGGCTCTGCCCGAGCATGCGCGACATCACCGTGGTGTAGGGCACGAACACGCTCAGGCTGGTGCTGCCGCCGAAACCGAAGCTCTGCTTCTTGGCCACGCCGACCACCCGCACCGGCACGTTGCCGAGCAGGATCACCTGGCCGATCGGATCGCTGTCGGGGAAGAACTGGGTCCGGGTGTTCTCATCGATCACCGCCACCTGGCCCAGCCCCTTCACCGCGTCGGTGTCGAAGAAGCTGCCGCTGAGCAGGCTCACGCCCTTCACCCGGAAGTACTGCTCGCCGACGCCGCTGATCTGCGCGGTGGCCGACTGGTTGCGGTAGCGCGCGGTGACCGAACTGGACACGCTGGGGGTGGCGCTGTCGACGTAGCTCTGCCGTGACAGGGCATCGGCATCGCTGGCCTTGAGGGTCTGCACCCGCGCCGAACGCATGTCGCCGAAGCCGCGACCGGGGTAGACGTCGATGGTGTTGGTGCCCAGCGCGCTGATGTTCTGCAGGATCTGCTGCTGCGAACCGTTGCCCAGTGCCACCACCGAGACCACCGAAGCGATGCCGATGATGATGCCGAGCATGGTCAGGAAGGTGCGCAGGCGATGGGCGTTCATCGCCAGCAGGGCCATCCGGAACGCTTCGGTGAAGCGGTCGCGGGCGGCCTGCCAGCTGCTGCCATGGGCCACGCCAGCGCTCGGCTCGCGTTGCGCACGGTAGCTGGGCGCGGCCGGATTGGCACGGTCGGCGATGATCTCGCCGTCGCGGATCTCGATGATGCGCTGTGCGTGCTCGGCCACGCTCATRTCGTGSGTGACGATGATGATGGTGTGGCCTTCGGCATGCAGTTCACCGAGGATGGCCATCACCTCTTCGCCGGATTTCGTGTCCAGGGCGCCGGTCGGTTCGTCGGCCAGGATCACCTCGCCACCGTTCATCAACGCGCGCGCGATCGACACGCGCTGCTGCTGGCCACCGGACAGCTGCCCGGGTTTGTGGTGCATGCGGTCGGCCAGGCCCAGCCGTTRCAGCAGCTGCTCGGCACGCGCGGTGCGCACCGGGCCGGGGCTGCCGGCATACACCGCCGGTACGGCCACATTGCCGCGTGCGTCGAGATCACCCAGCAGGTGGTAGCGCTGGAAGATGAAACCGAAGTGCTCGCGGCGCAGCTCGGCCAGCTCGTCGGGCGCCATTTTCCCGGTCTCGCGGCCCGCCACCTGGTAGCTGCCACGGGTCGGGCGGTCCAGGCAGCCSARGATGTTCATCAASGTGGACTTGCCCGASCCGGATTGGCCGACGATCGCCACCATCTCCCCGGCATGGATGTCCAGGTTGACGTCGCGCAGCACGGCGATGACATCTTCACCGGCCGGGAATTCGCGTCGAAGGTCGCGCAGGCGCAGCAGTGGCGCCGTCATGCTCATCGGCGCCCCATGCCCGGGCCGCCGACCCGCATCTGCATGCCGCCACGGTTGCCGCCGCCAGCGGCTGCCGCAGCGCCGCCTTCGCCGACCACCACGCGCTCGCCTTCCTTCAGGCCGGACAGGACCTCGACGTTGGCGCCGTTGTTGATGCCGACCTTGATCTTGCGCGGCTGCGGCTGGCCCTTGTCGTCGACCACCCGCACGATGCGCTCGCCATCGCGCGACTTCGGTCCCAGTGCAACGGCCGGCACCATCAGCACGCCCTTGGCCTGCTTGAGCAGCACCGATACCTGTGCGGTCATGTCGATGCGCAGGGTGCCATCGGGGTTTTCGACGTCGAACAACGCGTTGTAGTAGACCGCGCTGCTGGAGCTGGAACTGGACGAGCTGCTGGAACTGGACGAGCTTTCGTTGGCGATCGACGCCGGTGCCGGATTGATCTGCCGCAGCGTGGCGTGGTACTTGCGGTCCGGGTCACCCAGCGTGGTGAAGTACACCGGCATGCCGGCCTTGATCTTGACCACGTCGGCCTCGGACACCTCGGCATTGACGGTCACCACGTCCAGCCGTGCCAGCATCACGATGGTCGGCGCGGTCTGGTTGGCGTTCACCGTGCGGCCTTCCTCGGCCACTACCGCCACCACGGTGCCGTCCATCGGCGCGACGATGCGGGTATAGGCCAGGTTGGCACGGGCAGTGCCCAGTTCGGTTTCGCGGCCCTTGATCTGCGCCTCGTAGGACTGCAGCTGCGCACGCGCGGTCTTCAGCTGGGCCTCGGCGGCGTCGTATTCCTGGCGCGAAGTGGCTTCGGCAGCCAGCATCTGCTGCTGGCGTGCGAACTCCAGTTCGGCCTGGCGCAGGGTGGCCTGCTGCACTGCGCGCTGCGCGGTCACCTGGTCCAGCGAGGCCTGCGCGTTGAGCACCTGGTTCTGCTGGGTGGTGGCGTCGATCTCGGCGATCAGGTCGCCTTCCTTCACCGTATCGCCCAGCTGCACCTTCAGCGATTTGATCTGGCCGGAGGCCTGCGCGCCGACGCTGACCAGCTTGTAGGCGTCGATCACGCCGGTAGCTTCCACCGTCTGCTCGATGTCGCCGCGGCTGACCGGGGTGGTCGCCAGCGCCGGTGCGGCAGGCTTGCGCAGCAGCCACCAGGCGGATACAGCGGCGATCAGGACAATCAGGGCGATCAACATCAGGCGACCCTTGCGGGTCGCGGGCAACAGGCGGGAGATCACGTGGCGGCTTCACTCTGGGGGCCGCAGCGGCGGCGTTGGTGGGCATTGTGAAGATCGAGCGACGCTGTGCTCAATCCTCGGGGTGTGTCTCTATGTAACACTGTCTGCGAGACTGCGTATCGGCAGGTATCCCGCACTGCAGGGGATACAGTGGTACGCATTGGCCTGGATGCGGTTCAGCTGCCGACACGGGATGATTCGCGACATGGAGACTGATAACCCGATGCACCGTTTGCTGATCGTCGATGACGACAACGATATCCGCACCCTGCTGGCCGAGCAGCTCGGCCGTGCTGGCTACCAGGTCAGCACCGCCGCCGATGGCACCAGCATGCGCCAGCTGCTGGAACGCGAACACGTGGACCTGATCGTGCTCGACCTCAACCTGCCGCGCGAGGATGGCCTGACCCTGTGTCGCGACCTTCGCGCGCGCTCGAACACGCCGGTGATCATGCTCACCGCGCGCGCCGAGCCGATCGACCGCGTACTCGGCCTGGAAATGGGCGCCGACGACTACCTGGCCAAGCCGTTCGAGCCGCGTGAACTGCTGGCGCGCATCCGCAACGTGCTGCGCCGTACCGAAGCGCTGCCGGCCAACCTGGAACCGCTGGCGGTGCGCCGTGCGCGTTTCTCACGCTGGATCTTCGACCTGGAGCATCGCCACCTGGTCGATCCGGACGGGCGCGTGGTGGTGCTGTCCGGCGCCGAATTCCGCCTGCTGCGGGTGTTCATCGCCCATGCCAACAAGGTGCTCTCGCGCGAGCAGCTGGTGGCCCTCAGCAGCGGCCGCAACTACGAAGCGCAGGACCGGGCGATCGACCTGCAGGTCAGCCGGCTGCGCAACAAGCTGGCTGATGACGGTGGCCCCGATGGCCTGATCAAGACCGTGCGCAACGAAGGCTATGTGCTGGCCTCGGCCGTCAACCTGGAATAAGCCGCGATGAAGCGCCTGCGCCACTTCCTGTCCTCGATGGTCGGACGGCTGTTCGTGATCCTGCTGCTGGGCATGAGCGTGGCCGCGATCGGCGCGACCATGCTGGCCAGTTCCAAGCGGCAGCAGGAATTCGAGCGGCAGAACCTGAACCGCATCGCCGACCGCCTGCAGGGCTACATCAACCTGCTCGACGGCAACCCGGAGCTGCGCGAGCGGCTGCTGGAGATCGGTGGCCCCAGCGTGCGGGCACTGCAGCCCGGCGCGCGCATCGGGCGGGCCGACAAGGCGCTGATGGAAGTACTGGAAGACCGCCCGGGCCCGGTGTCGCGGGCGCATGTGCACTTCGCCTCGTTCCGTTCGTGCATTCCCAAGCTGCAGGACCTGCTGCCGCCACCGCCGCCGGGCCACCGCAAGCCGCCACACGAACGCGATCCCACCTTCATCCCGCCCAAGTGCCGGGCGGTGGACGTGGTGCTCAACGACGGCACGTTGCTGAAGCTCGCCCTGGATTCGCCGGCGATCGCGCACAACGGCATCCTTGCCGTGGACCCGCTGTTCCTGACCCTGCTGGTACTGGCCATTGCCGTGCTGGCCTACGTGGTTGCACGCATGGCCAGTGCGCCGCTGCAGGAGCTGGCGGCCGCCGCCGAGGACCTGGGCGATGACCTGCAGCGGGCACCTTTACCGCTGCGCGGGCCGCGTGAGGTGCAGCGCGCCGCCGAAGCCTTCAATGCCATGCAGCATCGGCTGCAGCGCCACCTGGCCGAACGTACGCAGATGCTGGCGGCGATCACCCACGACCTGCAGACGCCGCTGACCCGGCTGCGCCTGCGCCTGGAAAACGTGACCGACGAGACGCTGCGCGAGCGCCTGATCGGCGACCTGGCTGCGATGCAGGCACTGGTACGCGAGGGGCTGGAACTGGCCCGGAGTGCGGAGAGTGCCGAACAGCGCGCCGCGCTGGACCTGGATTCGCTGCTGGAGAGCATCGTCGAGGACACTGCCGAGGACGGCGCCGACGTCGTCTTTGAAGGCCGCAGCGGCGCGGTGCTGATGCTGCGCCCGCTGGCGATGCATCGCTTGTTCTCCAACCTGGTGGACAACGCGGTGATGTATGCGCAACGCGCCCGGGTACGTGTCGAGCGCGGCGAGGGCACGATCACGGTGGTCATCGCCGATGATGGCCCCGGGCTGGCCGATGACCAGCTGGAAGCGGTGTTCGACCCGTTCGTGCGCGTGGAGACATCCCGTTCGCGCGAGACCGGCGGTGCCGGCCTGGGCCTGACCATCGCCCGCGCGCTGGCCGAGAAGGACGGGGGCCGACTGTGGTTGCGCAACCGCCCCGAAGGTGGGCTGGAAGCGGTGGTGCAGTGGTCGACCAGCGCCGAGGCGCGGTAGCGGCATTGATCCCGGACCCGGCCCGGTTGCGCCGGGCTGCCCGGGCGCGGTGACGCCGGTGACAGGGTTTGCCCTATCATCTGCGTACTTCCCCATTCTTCGTCCGATGAGCCTGCCTGTTCCTGCCGGCATGCCGCCCTGCGCGGTGCGGCTGTCCCTGTTCGCGTCTGCTGCCGCCACCGGCATCCGCAGCTGGCCGCCGCCGCTGCGCTGATGGGCGGGCAGGGGGCGGGCAGGCGCCGGGCGGGGCGCCACGCGGAGAACATCGGTCGCCTGCTGCGGGTGGGTGTGCTGTGGCTGTTGCTGGCGATTGCCACGCCACTGGCCGCGCAGAGTGGCGCGCCGCCGTTGCGCGACTACGCCATCGACGTGTGGACCTCGCGCAATGGTCTGCCGCACAACTCGCTGCGCGACATCGCGCAGACCCCGGAAGGCCACCTGTGGTTCGCCACCTGGGAAGGCCTGGTGCGCTACAACGGCCTGGATTTCACCGTGTTCGACCGCAGCACCCGGCCGGGGCTGCGCGACAACGGCATCGGCGCGCTGCTGGTCGACCCGCAGGGCGGTCTGTGGATCAGCGATTCGCGCGGCAATGTCAGCCACCGCGGCAGCGACGGCCAGTGGCGGGTCTGGGAACATCAACCGGATACGCCGCAGGTGCTGATCCAGTCCATGCAGATGGACAGCCAAGGGCGCCTGTGGCTGTTGTACGAGGGCAAGGGCATTGGCTATCTGACCCCGGACAAGGGCATCGTCTACCAGCGCCCGCCGCCGGACCTGCCGTTGGCGATGAGTTTCACCAAGATGGCGGTCGACGCGCAGGRCCGAGTCTGGATCGGCACYCTTGACGGMCTGGTGCTGCGCGACAMCGACGGCGTACTGCAGCGCGCGCCGGCGGCGTGGGGCGTGGACAAGGGCCTGTCGTGGCCCTATCGCGCGCCCGATGGGGCGCTGTGGATCGTCGCGGGCGAGCGCCTGTACCGGGTGGAGGATGATCGTCTGGTGCTGGTGCACCGGCTGYCCGGCCAGCTGCACTTGACCGCCATGCTGCAGGACCGCCATGGCGACCTGTGGCTGGGCACCGAGAACCAGGGCCTGCTACGCATCTCGGCGCATGGCCTGGAGCGCCTGCCGGCGGGCCTGAACCTGCCCGGCGGGCGCGTGGTCAGCCTGCGTGAAGACGCCGAGGGCAGCATCTGGGTGGGTGCCAATGGCGGCCTGTACCGCCTGCGCGAAACCCTGTTCAGCAGTTACACCGAACGCGATGGCCTCAGCGGCGACTACGTGCGCACGGTGCTCGAAGACCGGGACCGCCACCTGTGGGTGGGCAGCGCCAGCGGCCTGGACCTGCAGACCGCCGACGGTCGATTCCGCGCGATACCGCTGCACAACCGCGGTGGCAAGGCGCCTTCGGTGCTGAGCCTGGCGCAGGATGCCGGCGGCGATCTGTGGGTGGGCACCTTCGGCGACGGCATCTACCGCTTGCACGCCGATGGACGGCTTCGCCACAACTACGCGGCGGCCGATGGCCTGCCTGGCGGCAACATCCGTGCGATCAGCATCGCGCCTGACGGCGTGGTCTGGGCGGGGACGCAGAAGGGCGTGGTCCGCATCGAGGGTGACCAGGTAACCGTGCCCACCGTTCCTGGCATGCCGGGAGGCCTGACCACCGCGCTGGAACACGATCACCAGGGAAATCTGTGGATCGGCACCATTGAAGGCGTCCGCGTGCTGCGCGGTGACCAGGTGCAGTCGATCGACCTGGCGCCGCTGGGCGGTGGCCGCAGCGTGTTCGGCTTCCACCAGATCGGCGATGCGATGTGGATCAGCAGTGACCGTGGGCTGTACCGCTGGCAGGCGGGGACGCTGGCACGGGTGGGCCTGGAG
>NZ_JBFTNR010000018.1:0-12487 GCF_056665995.1 Stenotrophomonas sp. 05L44_2 | reverse complement strand
CCAGCATTATGAGTGCTGTGCTCTAACCGGCTGAGCTACATAGCCTTGGTGAGCCCGCTATTCTGCTGATGTGTACAAGGACTGTCAACACCTTTGTATCGTGCTTGTGGCCCGACAGACGGCATGGGATAGTCCCAACCAGTAGATTTTCTTAGGAGTCCGCATCGTGATCGATCCGGACGGCTATCGACCGAACGTCGGCATCGTGCTGATGCGGCAGGACGGGCAGGTGTTCTGGGCACGACGTGTGCGCCGGGATGGCTGGCAGTTCCCGCAGGGTGGCATGAACACCGACGAGACGCCTGTCGAGGCCATGTATCGTGAACTGCAGGAAGAGACCGGGCTGTTGCCGGAGCACGTTGAAGTGCTTGGGGCGACACCGGGCTGGCTGCGTTACAAGCTGCCGGCGCGTGCCATCCGCCGCAATGAACGCCAGGTCTGCATCGGCCAGAAGCAGGTCTGGTTCCTGCTGCGCCTGACCGGTGATGAAGCCCACGTCAGCCTGGACCATACCGACTCGCCCGAGTTCGATCATTGGCGCTGGGTCGACTTCTGGTATCCGGTGGAGCATGTGGTGGTGTTCAAGCGTGGCGTCTATGCGCGCGCCCTGCGACATCTGGCGCCGTTGGCCCAGGGGGTGGCGGGGCAGGGCATCAGTGCCATGCCCAAGAGCGCTGCCGAGGCCTGGATGCCAGGCCACGCGGCCGGCCACGACAGGCCCAGGAAGCGCACGCCCATGCGCGGCGGGTACTGGCCGCGGAAAGCAAAGGGTGAACCGGGAGCCGTTTGACGGGCAGGTTGCGCAAAGAGCGGGCCGAACGGTCGCAACGCACGTCTGCCGGGTATTTCCGGCAGCAACTGGCTGTCCGTCTGGCAAGCCTCTCCTGGCTGTTGTTGAGCGCGGTGGTCCTCGGCGACATCGCATGGATGCCGCTTGGGCTGGGCGTTTGCCTCGCCTTCGCGACCTGTGCGGGTGCGCTGTTCCTGGCGGACTACCTGCTGCGGGTGAGAGCGGCAGGTGGTGGTGTGCAGTGGCTGATCGTCTTCTTCAGTACACCGGTGCTGGCGCTTGGGCTGTTGTCCCTGTAGCCGCCTCGTACCGTGTGGATCCGACGGTACTCTGAACCGTATCGAGAATGGTTCAGGTCTCTGATTGACAACCATTCTCGTTTCCATTGGAATAGCGACCAGGCCGCTACTGGCCTGCTGCCCTGGTTCCCGCCCGTGTACGTCTGCATCTGCAACGGTGTTACTGACCACCAGATCCGCGAAGCCGCCAGCCATGGCGTCACGTCGGTGGCCGAGCTGACCATGCGCACCGGATGCGGCGCCACCTGCGGTTCCTGCCTGGACATGGCCGGCGAACTGCTGGCCAAGGCGCGTGCCACCCACGATCTGCCGTTGCCGGTGTTGGGCCTGGCGCAGGTCGCCTGAGTCGTTTCGCGGCGCGTTGACGCCACGCTCTCMTGGTCTTCATTGCTGGCCGCAGTGGCCAATGCGCACGATTCGCGTTCCTTCACGCGCGCGCGCAAGGCGCTACAGTGCCCGCGATTTCAGCGTGCAGGAGCATCCCCATGAAGGGCGACACCAAGGTCATCGAATTCCTCAACAAGGTCCTCTACAACGAGCTGACCGCGATCAACCAGTACTTCCTGCACGCCAAGATGCTCAAGAACTGGGGCATCAAGGAACTGGCCGAACACGAGTACAAGGAATCGATCGAGGAAATGAAGCATGCCGACATGCTTGCCGATCGCATCCTGTTCCTTGAAGGCCTGCCGAACTTCCAGGCGCTGGGCAAGCTGCGCATCGGTGAGAACCCGACCGAGATCCTGCAGTGCGATCTGTCGCTGGAACGCGATGGCGTAGTCACCCTGCGCGAGGCCGTGGCCTATGCCGATTCGGTCGGCGACTATGTCAGCCGCCAGCTGTTCGTGAAGATCCTCGACTCCGAGGAAGAGCACATCGACTGGCTGGAAACCCAGCTGGAGCTGATCGAGCGCATCGGTGAGCCGAAGTACCTGCTGAGCAAGCTCGAAGAGTGATTCAACGGGCCTGGCCGGCGAGGTAGCCGGTCAGCGCCACGCGCGCGCGGGCGAACTCCGCCACCAGCAGCGCCACTGCCACGGCAGGGCGCTGCAGGCTGCCACTGCGGGCTTCGAGTTCGATCCGCCGCGCCACCGCTGACAGCGACAGCGCGCCGACGTTGGCGCTGGAGGATTTCAGGCTGTGCGACAGCGCCTGCAGGCGTTCGATGTCGTTGCCCTGCGCCGCCTGCTGCAGCTGCTGCACCAGCTGCGGTGCATCTTCCAGGAACACCGTTACGATCTGCGCGGCGGCATCGCCGATCACCGCCTGCAGTTCATCCAGCACACTGCGATCAAGCACCGGCTGTGGAATCGGGATCGCGCGCGTTCGTTCATCGTCCAGGCTTTCGCCGTCGGGCACGCTCGGGGTTGCGGCAGGTTGCACGGGTTCCGGCAGCGGTGCATGTCCGCGATCCACGGAAACCCGGCCCCAGCGCTGCAGCAGCGCATGCAGCGCTTCACGCGTGATCGGCTTGGAAAGATAGTCGTCCATGCCCGCCTGCAGGCAGCGTTCGCGATCACCGGCCATGGCGTTGGCGGTCATCGCGATGATCGGCAACCGCGTGCGCCCGGCTTCGGCTTCCTCCCTGCGCCAGCGCTGTGTCGCGCTGTAGCCGTCGAGCACCGGCATCTGGCAATCCATCAGCACCACGTCGATTCCACCTGCGCGCAGCAGTGCGAGGGCCTGCTCGCCGTCGGCGGCATTGCGCACCCGGCACTGGAAGACCCGCAGCAGGTGCTCGGCCACCATCCGGTTGACCGTGTTGTCTTCGACCAGCAGCACATGCAGATCCAGCGGTGGCAGCGCGGCGGCCGGCCTGGCGTCTTCGGCGTTGGCCAGCAGGGCTGCGGGTCGCGCGGTAGCGGTTGGCTGCGCCAGCAGCGCGTGCAGGTCGGCATCGTTGAATGTGCTGTGCAGCTGCTGCTGGCGCGGCCGTGCTGCAACCGGATCATCCTGCAGCCACAGCACCTGCAGTGCGTCGTCGGCACCGCGCTCGGCCAAGGCGCGCTGCAGGGCCACCTCGCCATTGCGGCGGTGGCGCGCGTCGACCAGCAACCATGCCGGTGTGCTCTGGCCCGGGCGTGGTGCTGCGCGCAGGCGTTCCATTGCCTCATCAATGCTGGCCAGCGGCTGCACCTGCAGGCCGTGGTGCGCGGCGATGCGTTCGACGCGTGGCTGCAGCTGTGCATCGGCGGTGTACAGCAGCAGCGCTGCCGGCGAGCGGGCCAGCGCCGGCAGGTCGCCGGGAACCTTCAGCAGCGGTATTTCAAACCAGAAGGTTGCGCCCTGGCCTGGGGTGGAGTGCACGCCGATATCGCCATGCATCAGGTCGGTGATGCGCTTGCAGATGGCCAGGCCCAGGCCGGTGCCACCGTAGATGCGGGTGGTGGACGCGTCGGCCTGGCTGAAGGACTGGAACAGCCGCGCCTGCAGGGCCTCATCGATGCCGATGCCGGTGTCGACCACTTCGAAACGCAGCTGGTGCTGGGCGGGGCCTTCGCCCAGCCGCTGCACGCGCAACTGCACCTGGCCGCGTGCGGTGAACTTGATGGCATTGGCCAGCAGGTTGCCCAGGACCTGGCGCAGGCGCACCGGGTCGCCGCGTACCGGCAGGCGCACGGCCGGATCCAGTTGCAGGCTCAACGTCAGGCCCTTGGCCTCGGCGGCGCGCTGCAGCAGCTGCACCACGCCATCGAGCAGTTCGCGCAGGTTGAAGCTGGTGATCTCCAGCTCCAGCGCCTGGGCTTCCAGGCGCGAGTAATCGAGGATGTCATCGACGATGCGCAGCAGCTGCTGCGAGCTGGCCGAGGCGGTGGCCAGCATCTGCCGCTGGTCTTCGCCGAGCGGGCCGCGGGCAATCAGCTCCAGCATGGGCAGGATGCCGTTGAGMGGCGTGCGGATTTCATGGCTCATGKTGGCCAGGAATTCGCCCTTGGCCAGCACGGCTGCTTCTGCAGCCTGCTTGGCCTGCAGCAGCTGATGTTCCAGCTGGCCCTGGCGCTCGGTGGTGCGCCGCAGCTGGTCGCGTTCACTGGTCAGGGTGATGCGTTCGCGCTGCAGTGCCGCCAGCGCGCGATTGCGCGAACGCAATCGCAGGCCCAGTACCAGCAGGGCGACGATGGCCAGCGCCAGCACCGCCAACAGCGCGACCGTCGGTGACACTCAGAGCACCGCGTTGTGGAAGTCGAAGTTCAGGTCGCTGCCGGCCGACTGCACCATGTTGCCCTGGATGTAATCGACACCGCCGACCCACATCGCGGCCGCTGCCTGCGGGTCCTCGATCTGCTGGCCGATGATCTGCAGGCCGGCTGCATGCGCCTGCTCGATCGATCGGCGCAGTTCTTCGCGCGTATCGGGGTTGGAGTGGCTGCTGGAAAAGCGTGCGGCCATGCGCACGAACGACAGTGGCAGCTGGGTGAGCAGCGCCAGGGCTTCGCTGCCCGGTTCGAACTGGCTCAGGCAGAAGCGCACGCCGACGCTGGCCATGCGCTGGCAGAACTGCTGCAACGGCACGGTGTGGATCAGTGCATCGGGCAGGCGCACGTCGATCACCAGCGCGCTGCCGGGCAGGCGGCGTTGCTGCAGTGACTCCAGCAGCCAGTCGGCGAAGGCATCGCGCTGCAGGGTACGCAGCGACTGCGAGACGAACAGGTTCAGCGGCTGGGTGGCGTGGCGATACAGGTCGAGCAGGCCCATCGCATGCTCCAGCACCTGCTGGTCGAGGTCGGCGATGCGGCCGGCCGCCTCGGCTGCCGGAATCACCTGGCCGGCGGTCAGCACGCTGCCATCGGTCCGGCGCAGGCGCAGCAGCAACTGGTACTGCGCGCTGCTGCCGCCGGCGACGGCGACGATCGGCTGGTAAGCGAGCTCGAGCTGGCCTTCCAGCAACGCCAGGTGCTCCTGCTCGGTCGTGACCTGGCGATGCACGTGGCCGGCAACGCCGGCGCTGAGCAGGCGTGCCTGCAGGGTGGTACGTTCGACTGCTTCCAGGGCGCTGCTGGCATCGTCGAAACCCGGCGACAGCGGCGCGTAGCCGACCACGCCACGCAGGTGTACCGACTCGTCGTCGCGTATCACGAAGGCGCGCGCGGACAGCTGCTCACGCAGGGTGCCGGCGATCGCTTCCAGGCTGTCCTCATCGGCGTTGCGCGCCAGCAGCAGGAAGCTGTTGTCGTTCAGGCGCGCCAGCAGGTGCGGATGGCCAGCCTCGGCAAGGCGTTGCCCGGCCTGCACCATCAGCCGCTCGAAGGCCGCATAGCCATAGCGCTCGCGCAGGCCCAGCGCGCTGGAGATTTCCACGAAGAACACGCCACCGCGGTCGTGCTGGGCCAGCGTCGCGTTGAGTTGCTGCAGCACGTGGTGGCGCGTGGGCAGCCCGGTTTCCGGGTTGCTGGTGGCCGGTGCACCGTTGGCACCGGGCAGGGTCGCTGCCTGCGCGCGTGCGCGGCGGATACGGTTGGCCACCGCGGCAATCAGGTGGCGCGGCCGGATCGGCTTGCTCAGGTAATCGTCGGCACCGCAGTCGAGCACTTCGAACTGGCGCTCCGGATCCGGGTCGCCGCTGAGGAAGACGATTGGCAGCAGCTGCATGCCGGGCTGCTGGCGGATCATCGCGGTCAGCCGCATGCCATCCAGCCCGGGCAGGTGCAGATCCATCAGGATCAGGTCAGGGCGTTGCTCGCGGATGGCCTGCTGCACGCCATCGGCATCGCCGAGCACGATTGCCTGCATGCCGGCGCCATGCAGCACGCTCTGTGCGAACAGCGCCTGGGCACGATCGTCTTCGACGATCAGCACGCGGTAGGGCGAGTCGGCATCGACAGGCGGGATGTCACTGTTGCCCGCCTCGGGCAGTGCGGCGGTGGAGGGCAGGGGCGGCGGAGCCGCCAGTCGCGCGCCGTCGCCGGGCACCGACAGGGCGGGTGCCTCTGACACCGCCAGTACTGCTTCGGCAGGCGTTGCCGCAGCCGAGGGGGCGGCCCAACGTTGCCAATGATCGGCCGGAGGGGTTTCAGCGCGTCCCGGGCGGGGGCCCGCGACGGATTCGTTTGCGGCCATCGATGCTCCTGGTGTTCGCGGCCATTATGCGACAAGCCAGCCGATCAGCCGGTACGCGGTTGCCGTTGTCCGTCGTCGCTGCCGCCACGTGCCAACCAGCGCACGCTTTTCCACAGGGTGCGCCAGACCAGCCAGACCAGCAATGCGCCGGCCAGGCTGCAGGCCAGCACCACCACCAGCGCGATCCATGGATGCGCCAGCGCGAGCGCCAAGCCGCCGATCACCACGGTATCTTCGGCCGCAGAGGCGACCCAGTTGCTGGCCGGTTCCGGTGAGGTGTTGAGCAGGGCGCGGGTGCCGGCCTTCAGGCCATGGCTGGCCAGCGCAACGCCCGCGCCGGCGACCAGTGCACCGGTGCCCAGGTCGCCATCGGGCGACAGTGTCGCTGCCGCGAGGAAAGCGCCGGCGGGCACGCGCGCCAGGGTCTGCACCAGGTCCCAGGCTGAATCCACGCCGGGAATCTTGTCGGCGAAGAATTCGGCAATGGCCAGCGCCGCCGACGTGCCGAGCACCCACCACGACTCGGTGGCCTGCAGCGCCGGTGGCAGGTCGACCCAGCCGAGCAGGCCGGCGATGCCGACGCCGAATACGGTGRGGTAAACGCGGATGCCGGCCAGCCAGGCCAGCAGGATGCCGATCACGAACAGGTGGGCTTCGGTCATGGCGGGCTCCGGCGGCGGAACTGTGCGGGGTGCCACACTATCGACCATGGAGTGGCTGAATGCCACCGCCTGGTACCGGCCGGCACCGGGGAAACCTGCCGTTCCTGTCATACACTAGCCCGTCGTTTGCCCCAGGGGCCGTACTGGCGGCGCTTCGGCGCTGCCACGGAGACTACCCATGAACAACCGCCCTCCCATGCGCGTGCAGGTCCGCCTTCCCGGTGCCGCGCAACCACCCGCCGACCGCCGTCGCCTGCTGGTGATCGCCGGCATCTGGCTGCTCAGCCTGGTGCTTGCGGTGCTGGGTGGCTGCTGGCTGGGCACGCCGCGCGGTGAACAGGGCCAGCGCGTGCAGGCTGCCGAGAAGCGCGCCGATACGCTGCAGACGCAGCTGACCGAACTGCGCCAGAAGCAGGCCACGCTGSARGCGTCGGACCGCATCAGCCGSGCCGCCAACAAYGARGTGCAGWCCTCGYTGGSYGAGCGCGATGAAGAGATCGCCGGCCTGCGCGCTGACGTCGCCTTCTACGAACGCCTGGTGGGCTCGACCAGCCAGCGCAAGGGCCTGAACACCCATTCGATTGAATTCAGCCCGGAATCGGCCGGCACCTGGCAGTACAGCGTGGTGCTGACGCAGAACCTCAACCGCGGAGCGATCAGCCAAGGGCAGATGCGTTTCACGGTGGAAGGCGTGAAGAACGGCAAGCTGGCCACCATCAGCTGGGACGAGCTGCACCAGCGCAGCAAGGTGCCGGGACAGGATTACTCGTTCCGGTACTTCCAGCAGCTCACCGGCAGCGTGATGCTGCCGGCTGACTTCACCCCGCAACGGGTGAAGGTGACATTGGGGAGTGGTGCGGGGGGCACCACGCAGGTATTCGACTGGAAACAGGCCGGCGCACCGGCCAGCAAAGGGGAGTAGGCAGATGTTCGGAAGCAGCAAATCCAGCCGTGATGGCCAACTGGTGGTGGATGCCCTGATCGGCAACCAGGTGGTGATCCGTGGCGATGTGGAATTCAGTGGTGGCCTGTACGTGGAAGGTCGCATCCACGGCAAGGTGATTGCCCAGGAGGGCGCCAGCGCGGCGACCCTGACCCTCGCCGAGCATGGCGTGATCGAAGGCGAGATCCGCGCCCAAGTGGTGGTCATCAGTGGCCGCCTGGACGGCGATGTCCATGCCACCGAGAAGGTCGAACTGACCCCGAGTGCGCGGGTCAACGGCAATGTTCACTACCAAGTGGTGGAAATGAATGCGGGTGCCCAGCTGAACGGCCGGCTGATCCATGCCAGCGCCCCGATGCAGGCCCTGCCGGCGCCGGAAGGCGAAGCGTCCGCTGACGGCAAGGGCGACACCGCCGCCCGCCGCAAGCTGGCCGAGGCGATGGCTTGAAAGCCAGCGCCGGCGCCCCCATGCTGAGCCCATGAACACGCTCGTCTCCCTCCCCGGCGCCACGCCGGCCGCCGCGCCCGACTACCAGTCGCTGGATCGGCCGCTGAACTTCACCGAGGCCGCTGCGGCCAAGGTCAAGGAACTGATCCAGGACGAGGGCAACCCCGACCTGTCATTGCGTGTGTACATCGAGGGTGGCGGCTGTTCGGGCTTCCAGTACGGGTTCGAGTTCGACGAGAACCGTGCCGGCGATGACCTGGCGGTGCAGACCAGCGGGGTCACCCTGCTGGTCGATCCGCTCAGCCTGCAGTACCTGATGGGTGCCGAAGTGGATTACACCGAGAGCCTGACCGGTGCGCAGTTCGTGATCCGCAATCCGAACGCCAAGACCACCTGCGGCTGCGGCAGCAGTTTCAGCATGTAATTGCAGGGCGTGGGGCATGCACCCCGCGCGCTGCCTTCGCTGGATCCACGCCATGCGTGGATGACCGTTACTGCAACCACAGGCGGGTTTCTGCACAGTCTGCGGCTTGCCACCTGCCGTGATTGGCGGCAGGCTAGCTGGATGCTCAATTCTCCTTCGCCGCTTTCCGGTTTTGCCTTCGTGGGTGAACCGTTGGAGCGCGCCGATGCCATGCGCGAAGATGCCGATGCTCTGGCGCGCCTGTGGCCCGATGCGCGCATTCTTGTCCTGGACCAGGACGGCACCGCCTTCACCGGTGATGACGACCAGCCGCTGGCGTTGACCGGCGCCGATGTCGGTGGCGGGCCGGGTGTCGCGATTTTCCTCGGCCTGCGTGGCGAGCAGGCGTGGTTCTCGGTGGAAGCGGCCAGCGTGACGGTCACCGCGCCACGCCGGCTCGATCTGCGCCAGGCCGCGCTGCTATGGACCGTGGCCGATGCGACCGCCTTCAGCTACGCCCGTGGCATGTCCTACTGGCAATCGCGTACCCGCTTCTGCGGTGTCTGCGGCAGCGCCGTGACGTTCGCCCGGGGGGGCTTCGTCGGCCGCTGCCCGCAGTGCGCGACCGAACACTATCCGCGCGTCGACCCGGCCGTGATCGTCGCGGTTGAAAACCAGGGCCGGCTGTTGCTGGGCCGCCAGTCCAACTGGGCGCCGCGCCGCTATTCGGTGCTGGCCGGCTTTGTCGAGCCGGGCGAGACCTTCGAGCAGACCGTAGCGCGCGAAGTGCACGAAGAGAGCAAGGTGCGGGTGACCGCCTGCCAGTACCTGGGCTCGCAGCCCTGGCCGTTCCCCGGCGCATTGATGGTCGGATTCCGTGCGCAGGCACACGACGACGTGCCGACCGTGGATGGCGAACTGGAAGACGCGCGCTGGTTCAGCGCCGAGGAAGTTGGCGCGGCCCTCGCGCGTGACGTCGAGGACGATGGAGAAGGCATCCGTCTGTCACCGCCGATTTCCATTTCGCGGGGCCTGATCGAGCATTGGTACCGCCAGCAACCGGCATCCGGCGGTGCCAGCATTGCCGCCACCTGAACACGCTGCCGGTTACAGTACGGTTCACCGCTGACGGCGACGCTGCGACAGGTAAGGTAGCGACGCCGAACGCTCGCTCGTAGGGAGACCTGCCATGTTCACCACCCTGGTCGCCGTGTTGGTGGCACTGGCCCTTGGCCATGTCGCCCCGGCCGCTGCCGCGTCGCTGCGCCGTTTCGACGGCTTCCGGCGTTGGCTGGGCTGGCTGGACGCGCGCGGTGGTCGGGCCTGGCAGGGGGCCGCCGGCGTGGCGCTGGCGATCGTACCCCCACTGCTGCTGATGGCGCTGGTCGCCTGGCTGCTGCGCGGGGTGCTGTTCGGCCTTCCGGCGCTGCTGCTGGGCGTGGCCGTGCTGGCCTGGTGCTGGGGCCCGCGCGATCTGGACCGCGACATCGAGGCGATCATCGATGCCGACGATGCGCCGACCCGGCAGGCGGCGGTACGCAACCTGCAGCCGGCCGGTGGCAGCCTGCGTGAGGATGTTCCTTCACTGGTCGAGGCGACCGTGCTCAACGCCCTGCGGCGCTGGTTCGCGGTGCTGTTCTGGTTCCTGCTGCTGGGCCCGGTGGGGGCTCTCGGTTATCGCCTGCTGGCACTGATGGCGGAAAGCCCGATGCGTGCGCGCGTGCCGGTGGAGCCGCTGGCGCTGGCACAGCGGCTGCTGGGCTGGATCGAGTGGCCGGTGGCGCAGTTGATGGCGTTCTCGATGGCCCTGGTCGGCAACTTCGACACGGCCTGGAAGGCATGGCGCCAGGCGCATGGTGAGCGCTTGGCCGGTGGCATTGGTTTCCTGGGTGCGGTGGCGCGTGCCAGCGTCAATGCCGAGCTGCGCGAGGACGCTCACGATTACACCGAAGCGGGCCTGCTGCCGGTGTGGCAGCGGTTGCCGGACCTGCGGGATGCGATGAGCCTGGTGTGGCGGATGCTGCTGCTGTGGCTGGCGGTGCTGGCCCTGCTGGTGATCGCGGGCTGGGTGACCTAGTTGTGCTTTTCTGCAGGGCTTGCCGCCCTGCACCCGCTGGAAGCAACTGCAACTGCAACAGCGGCTCTGGATTTCTGTGGGTTTGGTGGGGGGTGTGGGGCTGCAGGACACGCCGTTAACCCATCCATGGGGGCTCGATGGCGCCATCCATGGCGCCAACGGTTCTGCAGCCCCACGCCGCCCCACCCCCGACAGTTTCCGATGACGGCCAGTAGATCCACGCCATGCGTGGATGCCGAGCGGAGCGACCCGCTTCGGCTTTTGATCTTCTCTTTCTTTTCCGTGGTGGACGCGCACGGAAATTGTCCGTGGCCGGGCGGGATGGGTTTGCGGGGGGTGTCCGCGGCATGGATGCCGCGGACAAGCCTCCAGGGGTGAGGGCGCTTTGATTGCGAAGCACTGCTTCGCAAGCGCCCGAACGCCCAGCCGCCAGCGGCTGGGCCGGTCTGGGGATTCACGGCGTCCCCCGCAAACCCATCCCGCCCGGCCACCCCAGGGCTTCTGCCTTCAAACGCCGCCCACCACGAGGGGCTGCGCCGTTGGCTGGAAACCTACGCGTGCACCGGCCGATGCCCCCGCACCGCCATCACCAGCCCGATCCCCGCCAGCAACGACACCGCCGAGGTGCCGCCATAACTGATCAACGGCATCGGAATGCCCACCACCGGCAGCAATCCGGAAATCATTCCGCCGTTGACCAGCACGTACACGAAGAACGCCAGGCCGAGGCTGCCGGCCAACAACCGCGCGTGCGTGTCGCGTGCCTGCACCGCGATCGACAGGCAACGCCCGACCACGAACAGATACAGGGCGAACACCACCACCACGCCAATCCAGCCGAATTCCTCGGCCAAAACCGAGAACGCGAAATCGGTGGTGTACTCGGGCAGGAAATCCAGCGTGGCCTGTGTGCCGTGGCCCCAGCCGCGCCCCTGCATGCCACCCGAGCCGATGGCGATGCGCGACTGCAGGATGTTCCAGCCGGTGCCCAACGGATCGGCAGCCGGATCCAGGAAGGTCAGCACGCGATTCTTCTGGTATTGCCGCAGCAGCCCGAACCACGCCAGTGGCGCAGCCACCGATACCGCACTCAAGCCGGCCACCACCCAGCGCCACTGCAGTCCAGCCAGCAGCAACGCAAACACGCCACTGGCCGTCACCAGGGTGGCGGTACCCAGGTTGGGCTGCATCAGGATCAGCACGGCTGGCACCCCGATCAGGACCGCTGCCGTCAGCACCGTGCGCGGCGATGGCGGCAGCGGCTGGCGGTGCAGATACCAGGCCATCATCAACGGCAGGCTGAGCTTGAGCAGTTCCGAAGGCTGCAGGTAGAACACGCCGAGGTTGAGCCAGCGCTGCCCGTATTTGCCGGTGCCGATCACGTACACCGCCATCAGCGGCAGCATCGACAGTGCATAGATCGCCGGCGTCCACGCGCGCAGGCGCAGCAGCGAAACCCGCGACAGCAGCCACATCGCTGCCAGGCCACCGGCAAAGCGCATCGCCTGCCCGTGCACCGGCCCGTTCACGCTGTGCAGCACCGCCAGGCCTGCGCCCATCAGGATCAACAACGCGATCAGCAACGGCAGATCGATCGTGCGCAGCGCCTCACGGCAGCCACCAAGCATTCGTTTCCATTTCACCCGCGGCACGGTAGCAACCGGCGCTTTCGCGAAGCTGTCAGCGCTGTTTGACGCTATCGACTCCTTCGGCGACAACTGCCTTGGGCGCCCGGATTTTTCGGGTTTCAAACAATTCTGATTGGAGCCGCAAGGGCCCCGTGCACATCATGTGCGGCCACCGACAA
>NZ_JBFTNR010000017.1:0-12757 GCF_056665995.1 Stenotrophomonas sp. 05L44_2 | reverse complement strand
GAGCTGGAGCCACTGCTGGAGCTGGAGCTGGAAAAGCACCACGCCGAAGCGATGGCGCCGTCGCAGGTGCTGACCAAGGTCGCCGACGGCCTGCCCGGTTTCGGCATCGTGGCGGCAGTGCTGGGCATCGTCATCACCATGGGCTCGATCGGCGGCGACATCGTCGAAGTGGGTGGCCACGTGGCCGGCGCGCTGGTCGGCACCTTCCTCGGCATCCTGCTGGGCTATGGCTTCGTCGGCCCGATGGCCTCGGCGATGGAAGCCCGTGCCGAGCAGGACAGCCGCATCTACGAGTCGGTGAAGACCGCCCTGCTGGCCTGCCTGCGCGGCTACAACCCGAAGATCGCGCTGGAGTTCGCCCGCAAGACGCTGCCGTCGAACGTGCGCCCGGCGTTCTCCGACTTCGAGCAGCACCTGAAGACGGTCAAGTAAGCCATGGCCGAGACCAAGCCCACCGTCATCGTCCGCCGGGTCAAGAAGGCCGGCCACGCCGCCCACCATGGCGGTTCGTGGAAGGTGGCCTATGCCGACTTCGTGACCGCGATGATGGCCTTCTTCCTGGTGMTGTGGCTGATGGCCAGCACCAGCAAGCCCGAGCGCGCGGCCATTTCCGAGTACTTCCGCAACCCCAGCCCGCTGGTCGGCTCCAGCGCGACGCCGGCGCCGGGCATGGCCGGGCCGGGCGGTGCCAGCACCTCGATGATCAAGCTCGGCGGCGCCACCGATGTTTCGCGCGGCAACAGCAACGATCCCTTCCAGAACCAGCAGAAGTCGATACCGCAGCCGGTGGACGAGCAGCAGCGCGACAAGCAGCAGTTGGAAGCGCTGATGAAGGAACTGCAGGAAGCGATCAGCCGCAGCCAGGCGCTGGAACCGTTCAAGGACCAGCTGCTGCTGGACCTGACCCCGGAAGGCCTGCGCATCCAGATCGTGGACAAGCAGAACCGGCCGATGTTCGACCTCGGCAGCGCCACCCTGAAGCCGTACACACAGCAGATCCTGCATGAGCTGGCCGAGTACCTGAACCACGTGCCGAACCGGATCAGCCTGACCGGCCACACCGACATCACCGCCTATTCGGCCGCGCGCGGTTACGGCAACTGGGAACTGAGCGCCGACCGTGCCAATGCCGCGCGCCGCGCGCTGATCGATGGCGGCCTGGAAGACAGCAAGATCACCCGCGTGGTCGGCTTGTCTTCGTCGGTGCTGTTTGACAAGGCCGATCCGCAGAACCCGATCAACCGCCGCATCAGCATCGTGGTGATGACCAAGGCCGCCGAGGAAGCTGCGCTGGCCGGCGCCGGGCCGCAGGTAGGCCTGTCGGCAACCACCCTGGACCCGGACGTGCAGGCCGCGCAGGGTGAGGCCGGGGTCGGATCCCGTTCCGCAGGAAAGGGCGCTGCCCTCTGACCCGTCTTCGCCGGGCATGGCCCGGCGCTACCGCATCCGGACGCACCAGGGTAGCGCCGGGCCATGCCCGGCGAGCGCGCAGCGCGGCACCCAGTACAATGGCGGTCTTTCCGACTCCAGGTGATCACACCCCCATGTCCAAGTTGTCCAAGGCCAAGCGCGACAAGCGCAAGAAGCAGCAGACCAAGCGTCCGTTCCTCCGTCTGAACGCCCAGCAGCAGGTGCAGAACCATGCCGTGCTGGTCAACGAAGACGGCCAGGCCGTGGCCGCCATCGGCCTGCAGGGCCGCGAGTGGCTGCTGGCCATCGGCGGCCAGACCATGGGCAACGCCGACAACCCGGTGCCGATGCTGGCCATGCTCAAGCACCTGTCCAACGTGCAGGAAGCCGAAGGCCGCAAGGTCACCCTGGAATATTCCGAGCTGATGCAGAAGCTGCTCGACACCCTGGCCGAAGAAGCGGGCCAGACCGCCGAGGAATACCTGGACAAGCTGGTGGCCGAGTTCGCCAGCGAGCAGGCTGAAGATGCAGCCGCTGAAGGCGAAGCGTCCGATGAAGCGGCTGCAGACACTGCCGGCGCCGAAGGCGCTGCCGACGCCGAGGCCACTCCGGCCGCCGACGCCGACGGCAAGCCGCAGGCCTGATCCGGCGGCGGCGGTGTCGGTCTACGTCGATGACGCGGTGCATCCCTGGCGCGGTCAGCGCTGGGCGCACCTGATGGCCGATACCCTGGCCGAGCTGCACGCAATGGCGGCGCAGCTCGGCATTCCTCCACGGGCCTTCCAGAACAAGGCCAGCGGGGCGCATTACGATGTCACCGCCGAGCTGCGTGCGCAGGCACTCGCGCTGGGTGCGGTCGCCATTTCCCGGCATGTGGACCGGGCGCAGGTGAAGGCGGTGATCGCCAACGCCAGGGCGCAGTACCAGCCCTAGGCTGGTACAGGTGGCACCGGGCCGCGCCCGGCGCTACCGGTGAATCTCAGAACGGGTCGCTGCCCAGGCGCACTTCCACGTTCAGCAGCGAGCACAGCGCCAGCAGGGCGTCGTCATCGCGGGTCAGCGCCATCCAGCCACTGAAGCCGTCGTTGCCGGCATCCACGCTCCACAGCGTGTAGTTGTGCTCGCGCAGGCGGTCGAAGGCGGTGCTCATCAGCTGCACCCCATCCAGGCCCGCGGCGAAATCCTCGTCGTCCAGGTCGCCACCCCAGTCCAGCTGCAGGTTGAAGCGCGCCGACAGCTCGTTCACCGCCGACTGCAGCGAATCGAAATCATCACGCTCGACCTCGAAGCCCGACTGCCAGGCGATGGCCGTGAACAGCGCCGGCAGCCAGTCGCTGTCGGCTTCCAGCGGCTGGCCGTCCTCGGACAGATGCTCGCGCCAGCGGTTGAACTGCTGCAGGGCCAGCTCTTCGTCACCGGGGTTGATCAGCACGAGCAGGTTCCAGACCCGCGCCTCGAAGTCGTCCTCGTCGAAATCGTGGGCGTCTTCCTCGAAGTCGAAATAGTCGCTGTTGTCAGGCATGGCGGAACGTCCTCGGGAGCAGGGGGGCATTCTACGGTTTATCCTGTACCGCTGAAGCCGGCCGTGGTGGCCGTCACTGTGAATGAAGCGATGAGCGATACCCCTCCCGACCACCTGGCGATCAACCCGGCCAGCCCCTTCCACGATGCGCAGGCCCTGGAGCGCGGCGTCGGCGTGCGCTTCAACGATGTCGAGCGCGACAACGTCGAGGAATACTCGGTCAGCGAAGGCTGGATCCGCGTGCAGGCCGGCAAGGCCCGTGACCGTCGCGGCAACCCGATGACCATCAAGGTCAAGGGCAAGGTCGAGGCGTATTTCCTGGAACAGAAGCCGGAGTAAGGGCTGAAAGGTGTGCGGACCAAGGTCCGCACCCACCGGCAGCCGCCGCCGGGCTGATCCGGCGCTGCTGCTTCACGATTATTCGCGCTTGCGCGATTCCAGCAGGTCGAGGTTGCGGATCAGCCGCCGTGCGATCTCGTCCGACACCACGCCGCGGCGGGTCAGCCGGAACAGTTCCTCGCGTTCGGCATTCAGCCCGGCGCTGCGCAGCTGGCGATAGCCCATCTCCATCCGGTTCACCTTTTCCGGGTCCACGTCCGGGTTGTCGCGGTCCAGATGCCGCTGATACAGCAGGCTCACCCGCGATGCGGCGTCGTTGTACAGCTGCACGTTCTCGGTGTTCTGGTTCAGCACCAGCTGCTGGCGCATGCGCTCCACGCCCGCCAACGCGGCCTTCGAGGACAGCTTGCGGGCGAGATCCTCTTCCTTGCGCTCACCCGAATCGGCCGGCAGCTGCAGGCCCTTCAACAGCTGCGGCAGCGCCACGCTGGCGCCGACCAGCGAGCACAGGATCACCGCAGCAGCCAGGAAGATCACCAGGTCGCGTGCCGGGAACGGGCTGCCATCGGGCAGGAACAATGGCAGCGTCAGCACGCCGGCCAGGGTGATCGCACCACGCACGCCCGCCACCGAGGTGGCCACCACGATGCGCCAGTTCGGTGCCTCGCCACGCTCCAGGCCGCGGCGACGCGCACGCAGCAGGTTCCAGCGCAGCGACAGCCACACCCACAGCAGGCGCAGCGCGATCAACGTCGCGTTGATCACCAGCACGTACACCAGCAGCCACCATGCGCTCTGGTGGCCGCTCTCGTTCATGGTGGTGGTGGCGCGTTCGACGATGCCCGGCAGCTGCTCGCCCAGCAGCACGAACATGATGCCGTTGAAGCTGAACTGCAGCATGTTCCATACGCCGGCACGCTGCACGCGCATGCTGCCGGAGACACGGCCGGTCATTTCCACGTAGCTCATCGAAATACCCGCTGCGACCGCAGCAAGGATGCCCGAAGCATTGATCTCTTCGGCCAGCAGGTACGCCGCGAACGGGATCAGCAGGTTGACCAGCATCGCCGCGCCCGGCTCTTCGCCGAAACGGCGCCACAGCCAGCGCTGGAACGTGGACACGCCCAGGGTGACCGCCACGCCGACGGCCAGGCCGGCTACTGCCACCCACACGAAGGTCAGCGAGGCGGTCGCCAACGAGAAGGTACCGGTCATCACCGCCGCCACCGCGAAGCGGAAGCAGACCAGGCCGGAGGCATCGTTGAGCAGTGACTCGCCTTCCAGGATGTGCATCAGGCGCTTGGGAATCGGTGCCTTGGCAGCGATCGYGCCGACCGCCACCGGGTCGGTCGGTGACACGATCGCGGCCAGCGCGAAACACACCGCCAGTGGCATCACCGGAATCATCCAGTGGATCAGCAGGCCCGCGCCGATCACGGTGAACACCACCAGCCCGAACGCCAGTTCGAGGATCGCGCCCTTGTCGCGGAACAGGCCCTGCTTGGGAATGCGCCAGCCATCGAGGAACAGCAGCGGCGGCAGGAACAGCAGGAAGAACACTTCCGGTTCCAGTGCATGGCCGCGGTTGAATACGCCGGCGATCACCGCGCCGAGGCCGATCTGCACCAGCGGCAACGGCAACGAGAATGGCAGGACGCGAACCAGGTAACCGCTGGCGACAACGGCCACCAGCATCGCCAGGACGACTTCGATGGTGTGCATGCTTCTTCCACAGGAGCGGCGCGTGGGGCCGGAAAAACCGGAGTGCGCCGGGGGACGGGAAAAAACTTAACACAGCAGGCCGCCACTGCGCCCAGCCATCTGAATGCGCGTCAGGACCGCGACAGCAAGCGCCGCCCGATCCAGGCCGGCGTGCTGGCACGTCGTCATGCACCACTGCCAACCGGCCCTGCACGCGTCCTTGTGCAGGGCGTTCCAGCCCTGGCAGCAGCGGTGGGGTCATGCCGCGTCCTGAGCGCGGTCGGCACCATCGAAGCGGTAGAGGTCCATCGCCAGGAAGCCGGCATCGACACCCGCATCGATGCGCTTGGCACCGAAGCCACCCTCCCCCGCCGCACCCATCGCAAAGTACAACGGCAGCAGATGCTCATCGGTGGGATGCGCACGCTCGGCAAACGGTGCCTGCCGGCGGTAGTCGAACAGGGCATCGCGGTCATTGGCGGCCAGCCGCTGCTCCACCCAGTCGATGAAGGGGCGCACGTAGGGCGCTTGCTTGCCGTCCTGGTAGTGGCCCCAGTCGTGCAGGTTGTGGGTGATGCTGCCCGAACCGATCAGCAGCACGCCCTGTTCGCGCAGCGGCGCCAGCGCACGGCCCAGCGCGAACTGATGCTGCGGGCCCAGCATCGGCTGGATCGACACCGGCACCACCGGGATGTCGGCCTGCGGGTGCAGCAGGCGCAGCGGCACCCACGCGCCGTGGTCGAGGCCACGTTGCGGATCGAGTGCCACCGGCAGGCCGGCGGCGGCGATGCGGCCCGCCACCTCTTCAGCCAACGCCGGATCACCGGGCGCCGGGTACTGCAGCGCGAACAGTTCGCGTGGGAAGCCGCCGAAATCGTGGAGGGTGGGCGGCTGCGGATGGTTGCCGACCAGCGGCTGCCGGGCCAGCCAATGCGCCGAGGCGATGATGATCGCACGCGGGGGCGGCAGGTCGCGGGCCAGCTCGGCCAGCCGCACGCCGACCTGCCCCGGATGCAGGGCGGTCATCGGCGAGCCGTGGGAGATGTACAGCGAAGGCAGGCGGGACATGATCTTCTCCAATCACAGGAACAGACAGCGGGCCAAGGGACGTTCAGCGCGAACGCAGGGTCCAGCGGCCATCGCCCAGCAGGAACAGCACGACCAGGGCCAGCGCCCAGAACGCCGGGTATTCCCAGCCACCGCCAGCATTGGCGAAGCTGAAACCGTTGGCGCCGTGCACCGTCACGATGGTGCCCAGCAGCAGCGGCACACCGAGCAGGCCGATCCAGCGCGCGTAGATGCCGAGCAGCAGCGCTGCGGAAATCGCCAGTTCAACGGCGATGGTGAGGTAGCCCAACACGCCGGGCAGGCCCAGCGACTCGAAGAAGGCCGCGGTACCTGCCGGAGTGAACACCAGCAGTTTGGTCAGCGCATGGACCAGGAACAACACGCCCAGGGCCAGCCGCAGCAGGGTCGCGGCATACGGGGCGAGCGGGGACAGGGGGGCGGCGGTAGCGTTCATGGGGCACCTCGGCAGGGACAGGGCACAGGTTATTGCACCCTCCATTGCCGATAAATACGATTGATCGACCGTATTTATTTCATAAGGCGCAACAATGGACACCCTGGATGCCATGCGCGTGTTCGTCGCGGTGGTCGAACGCAACGGCTTCAGCGCCGCCGCACAGGCGCTGGACATGTCCACGGCCGGTGTCACCCGCCAGGTCGCCGCACTGGAAAAGCGCCTGTCCACCCGCCTGCTCCACCGCACCACCCGCCGGGTCAGCCCGACCAGCGCCGGTGCCGCCTACTACGCCCAGTGCGTGCGCCTGCTGGCCGAGTTCGATGCGCTTGAGGCCAGCATCGGCGCACAGGCGCTGGAGCCGTCCGGCACGCTGCGCATCAACGCACCGGTCAGCTGGGGCATCGCCCGCCTCGGTCCGTTGCTGGCCGGTTACCGCGAGCGCTTCCCACAGGTCGAACTGGRCCTGGCGCTGTCCGACCGCCTGGTGGACATGGTCGAAGAAGGCTACGACGTGGCCATCCGCATCACCCGCGAACCGGGCCCGAGCCTGATCGCGCGGCGCCTGGGCCAATCGCGGATCAGCCTGTGTGCCGCACCGGCCTACCTGGCCGCACACGGAACACCGCAGGCCCCCGAGGATCTGCAGACCCACGCCTGCCTCGGCTACAGCTACTGGGCCGCCGGCGACCACTGGCCCCTGCAGGGACCGGGTGGCGAAGTGAAGGTTGCAGTGACCACCCTGCTGCGCGCCAACAATGGCGACGTCCTGCGCGAAGCGGCGATTGCCGGCATGGGCGTGATCCTGCAGCCGGACTTCCTGTTGCACGAGGCCCTGGCCGATGGCCGCCTGGTGCGCATCCTGCCCGGATGGGAAGCTGAGCCGATCGGCATCTTCGCCGTCTACACCAGCCGCAGCCATCTCGCCCCCAAGGTGCGCAGCTTCATCGACTACCTGGTGGAAACCGGGGTGTAAGCGTGCGTCCGCCGGGCATGGCCCGGCGAGCGCGAAGCGCGGCCTAGGCGACAACCTCATCCAGCTGCGCGATGATCTTTTCCAGCGGTGCCGGCCGTCCCAGCAGGTAGCCCTGCACCTGGTCGCAGCCATGCGCGGCCAGCCAGTCCAGCTGTCCCGGCGTTTCCACGCCCTCGGCGATGATCGTCAGCCCCATGCTGTGGCCCAGCGACAGCAGTGCCCGGCAGATCGATGCGTTGCGCGGATTGGTCTCCACGTCGGCCACAAAACTGCGATCGATCTTCAGGACGTCCAGCGGCAGGTGCTGCAGGTAGGACATGCTCGAGTAGCCGGTACCGAAATCGTCCAGCGACACGCGGATGCCCTGCTCGTGCAGGCGCTGCATGGTCTGCATCGCCTGTGCCGGCTTGCGCATCAGGCTGCTCTCGGTCAGTTCCACGTGCAGTGCACCACGGGCCAGGCCGAAATCCTGCTGCGCGCGGGCAAACTCGGCCACCAGATCGCTGTTGAAGAACTGCACCGCCGACACATTGACTGCGATCGACAGCTCGCCCCAGCCGGCTTCGACCAGACGCCGCTGCGCCTGTGCCGCTGCGCGGATCACCCAGCGTCCCAACGCCAGGATCAGGCCGGTGTCCTCGCACAACTGGATGAACTCGCTGGGCGGGATGAAGCTGCCATCGGCCTGCGGCCAACGCAGCAGCGCCTCCAGCGACGCCGGGCTGCCATCGCTGGCGTGCCGGATCGGCTGGAAGTACAGCTGGAATTCGTTGTCGATGGCCGCGTGGATGCGCCCGGCCAGGCGCAGGCGGTCGGCCAGGCGGATGGTCACCGCCRCATCGAACCAGGCCACCACGTTGCCTTCGGCGCGGGCCGCGTGCGCCGCCTGCGCGGCCATGCCGATCGCCTGTTCGGCACTGTGGCCTGCGTCGGCGTCATGTACGGCCACACCAATGCGGGGTTCGAACTGGTGCAGCGAATCCTGGCCGCGCATCGGTGCCGAGACGATCTGCAGCAGATCGTCCAGCACGCGCTGGGTGTTGTGTTCCGGCGCGATCGCCAGCACGAAATCCTCCGCCGGCTGGAACGCCAGCAGGCCGAAGCGCGCGCCCAGCCCGCCCAGGCGCGAGGCCATCGACTGCAGGACCGCATCACCGATCTCGCGGCCCAGCGTATCGGCCACCAGCTGCAGCCCGCGCAGCTGCACATAGGCGATGGTGTAGGCGCCGGCCTGCTCGTCCAGCTGTTCGCTCAGTGCGCGCACGTTGAGCAGGCCGGTGGCCGGGTTGTGGCGTGCGTGATAGGCCAGGTCGCGCTCGTAGGCCAGCCGCTCGCTGACATCCTCGGCCAGCACCAGGCACGCGGGCTGGCCATCGAAATCCAGTTGCGACAGGTGCACGCGCACTTCGAACACCGTGCCATCCTTGCGCTGGTGCAGGCGCACCGCAGCGTCCTGCAGTTCACCACTGCGCACCTGCGCGATCGCGCCCTTGACCTCGTCCCAGCCCTCGCGTGGGCGGATGTCGAGGATGCTCATCGCCAGGAATTCATCGCGGCTGTAGCCGTACTGCTGCACGGCCGCCTCGTTGACCTCGATGAAGCGCAAGGTGTCCGGATCGAACACCCAGAACGGCGCGGGGTTGCGATCGAACAACAGGCGGAAGCGGCGTTCAACCTGGCGCATCTGCTCGCGTGCCTGGTAGCGCTCGCTGAGGTCGGTCAGTGCGCCGATCATGCGCCGCTGCCGATCGACCACCGCTACCCGCTGGCCACGCGCGGCAACCCAGCGCACGGCACCGCCGGGCAGCACCAGGCGGAATTCTTCGTCGAGTACAGCGTTGCCGGCGAAGGCCTGATCGAAAGCCTGCTGCATGCGTGCGCTGTCATCGTGGTGCACGCGGGCGAAGAATTCGGCCACCGGCAGCGCATCGGTCTGCACGCCGAAGATCTCGCGCGCCAGCGGTGACCAGCGCAGCAGCGCAGCGTCTTCGTCGACATACCAGGTGCATACGCGGCCCACCTGATGGGCCAGGCGCAGCTCGGCGTGGCCGGTGCGCAGCTCTTCGGCCATCGACTGCTGCCGGTGCGTACTGCGGCGCACCGCGTACAGCAGCACCAGCAGCAGCGCCACGTAGGCCAGCATGATGGCAATCGCCGCCTGCAGATACGGCCACCACGGCTTCAGCACATCTTCGTTTGCCAGGCCGACCTGCACCGCCAGTGGACTGCGCTCAAGGGTGCTGATGGTGGAGATGCGCGGTATCTGGTCCACCGCGCCGGGAATGCTGCCCAGCTCGACCACTGCCTGCCGGCCCAGCAGCGTGCGTGCCGGCAGCGTGTAACGGCGGCCGACGGTGCCGTGCGGATCGGGGACACGGGCCAGCATGTAGCCATCGGCGTCGCTGATCGAGGCCAGACCACTGGGCCCCACATCGAGACCGCCCACGATCCGCTGCAGTTCGCCGCAGCGCAGCCGTGCCAGCAGCCAGCGATCGCCAGCCATCGGCAGCGCCAGCGGCACCACCCAGCCACCGTCGCTGGCACGCTGCGGCGGCCCGATGTACAGCGCACTTCCCTGCCCGCGTCGCTGCGGATCGGTCCACAGTGGCAGCTGCAGGTCGCCCTTGCCGGCGGTCAGGGCGCGGCCATAGGTATCGAGCACGACAATGCTGTGCAGTTCGGCGTGCCGGCGCAGCACGCCGGCTATGGCGGCGTCCAGCAGCGCGGGCGCCTGCGCAGGCACCGTGCGGAACAGCTCGGCGGCATCGGCGGCGATGCCGGCCATCGCCCGTTCCAGGTTGCGCAGCTCCAGTGCCAGCAGGCGCTCGCTGCCTATCGCCAGCGCCCGGCTCTGCCGCTGCGCGGCTTCCAGCCGGCGCTGGTAATCGTTGGCCAGCATCGCGGCCAGGCCTGCCGCCAGCAGCACGCCCAGCACCACGCCGCCCCAGGTAATGGCACGCAACGGCCGGGCCAGCGCGTGTCTCAGCGCCGGCATCGGTCGGTCTTCCCTGTGCAGTCGGCTGGCTTCATGCGCGAACGATTCCTCCACATCCCCGACCTCAACGGCCGGCGGACGCCATTCTTGACGCCTCGACCCGTCCTGCATGCGCCCTCCCCCGGGTGCTGCAGACATCCAGCCCGCAGCATGCACCACGCCGGTGACCGCGTGAAGATCGCTGCGGCGTGTTCAGCCAGATCACGCACAGTGCTGGCCCTGTCGAGCACGTCCAGCCGGCCCGCAGCGGATTAGACTTGGAGTTTTCCGCCGCAAGAGAAGTCCATGTCCAAGCTGCGCCGCCCCACCCTGGCACTGGCCATCGTTGCCAGCCTGTCCCTGGCCGCCTGCGACCGCCCGGCCGATCCGGCCGCCGGCACCGCCGCACCGGCCGAGGCGCCCCCCGCTGCCGCCAAGCCGATGCTGGGCAGCTTTGGTTTCGATGCCAGTGGCATGGACCGCAGCATCGCYGCCGGTGACGACTTCTTCGGTTTCGCCAACGGCAGCTGGGTGAAGAACACCGAGATTCCGGCCGACCGCTCGCGCTTCGGCAGCTTCAACGTGATTGCCGAGAAGACCCAGGCCGACACCCGCGCGATCCTGGAAGGCGCTGCCGGCAACGCCCAGGCCAGCGGCGAAGACAAGCTGATCGGCGACTACTACGCCGCCTACATGGACGAGGCCGGCATCGAGCAGCGCGGCCTGGCACCGGTGCAGCCGCAGCTGAAGAACATCGATGCGATCGCCGACAAGGCCGGCCTGGCCCGCGCCCTCGGCGGCGACGTGCGCGCCGACGTCGACCTGCTCAATGCCACCAACTTCTACACCGACCGCCTGTTCGGCCTGTGGGTGTCGGTGGACCTGCTGCAGCCGGACCGTACCGCGCCGTACCTGGTGCAGGGCGGCCTGGGCATGCCGGACCGCGATTTCTACCTGGGCGGTGGCCGCATGGCCGACCTGCGCAAGCAGTACCAGGCCTACATCGCGCAGGTGCTGCAGCTGGCCGGCGTGGCCGACCCGGCCGGCAAGGCGCAGCGCATCCTCGCCCTGGAAACGAAGATCGCCCAGGCGCATGCCACGCAGGAAGAAACCAATGACGTGACCAAGGGCGCCAACCCCTGGACCCAGGCCGACTTCAACGCCAAGGCCCCGGGCATGGACTGGGCCGCGTTCCTGGACGCCGCCAAGCTTGGCCAGCAGCAGGACTTCATCGTGTGGCAGCCCAAGGCCGTGGCCGGCCTGTCCAAGCTGGTGGCCACCGAGCCGCTGGATGCCTGGAAGGACTACATGACCTTCCACGCGCTGGACCGCGCCGCTGCCTACCTGCCGAAGAAGTTCGCCGATGCGCGCTTCGCCTTCCACGGCACCGCGCTGAGCGGTACGCCGCAGCAAAGCGACCGCTGGAAGCGTGCCGTGGATGACGCCAACCATGCCGTCGGCGAGGCCATCGGCAAGCGTTACGTCGAAAAGCACTTCGATGCGAAGACCAAGGAACGTGCCGACGAGATGGCCAAGAACATCATCGCCGCCTTCGCCAAGCGCATCGATGCACTGGCCTGGATGTCGCCGCAGACCAAGGCCAGCGCCAAGGCCAAGGTGGCCGGCCTGACCGTGGGCATGGGCTATCCGGACAAGTGGCGCGACTACACCGGCCTGGACATCCGTCGTGATGATCCGCTGGGCAATGCGCAGCGCGCCGAGCTGTTCGAGTACCAGCGCAACATCGCCAAGCTGGGCAAGCCGGTCGACCACAGCGAGTGGGCGATGCTGCCGCAGACCATCAACGCGATGAACGTGCCGCTGGAAAACCGCCTGGTGTTCCCGGCGGCGATCCTGCAGCCGCCGTTCTTCGACGGTGCCGCCGACGACGCAGTGAACTACGGTGCGATCGGCGCGGTGATCGGCCACGAAATCAGCCATGGCTTCGACAACGCCGGTGCGTTGTTCGACGACACCGGCAAGCTGCACAACTGGTGGACGGCCGAAGACCTCAAGCAGTTCAACGCAGCCGGCGATGCACTGGCCGCGCAGTTCAGCAGCTACGAGCCGTTCCCGGGTGTACATGTGAACGGCAAGCTGACGCTGGGCGAGAACATCGCCGATGTCGCCGGCCTGGGTACCGCCTACGACGCCTACCAGCTGTCGCTGCAGGGCAAGCCGGGCCAGACCCTGGAAGGTTTCACCCCGGACCAGCGCTTCTTCCTCGGCTTCGCCCAGGCCTGGCGCAGCAAGAGCCGCGAGCAGGCGCTGCGCAATTCGCTGCTGACCGACGTGCATGCACCGGGCCAGTTC
>NZ_JBFTNR010000016.1:0-12940 GCF_056665995.1 Stenotrophomonas sp. 05L44_2 | reverse complement strand
CCTGTGCATTGTGAACCTGTATGGGTTGCCAGTGGTTAAGGTGTTGTGCCCGGCAGAGCAGGCCTTGGCGGGCACTGTGGGGGCATCGTGCACAGGCAGTGTTCCACTGGCGTGACCATTGCCGCCCACCGCCGGGACCGGATGTGCCAGCACCTGCGCCGTCATCATTCTGCCGCCAAACCGCCATCTGGCTGCCGCCTGCCGGGAGCAGGCTCTCGGCCAACCCGGCCGCCGGGCAGGAGTGGACACGCCATGCAGGAACTCGAACAGCGTCTGCAGCAACGCTATCCCGACTGGTTCCATGGCCGTCGCGGCCAACTGGCCCGGCCCCTGCTGCGCAGCGTGGGACGCTGGTCGCGGCTGGACCGGATCGAGGCGTTCCTGCGCCGCAACGCCAACGTGCGCGGTTTCGACTTCGTCGCCGCCGGGCTGGAGTTCATCGAGGGTCGCTACCACGTGGACCCCGCCGCGCTGGCGCGGATCCCGGCCACCGGCCGCCTGCTGATCGTGGCCAACCACCCTTCCGGCGCGCTGGATGCGCTGGCGCTGCTGGATGCGGTCGGCCGCATCCGCCGAGACGTGCGGATCGTGGCCAACGATCTGCTGGGCGCGATCGGGCCGCTGCAGGACCTGCTGCTGCCGGTACGCATCCTCGGCGGCAAGGTCCAGCGCAGCAGCCTGCAGGCGGTGGAGCAGGCGCTGGCGGCCGAGCAGTGCGTGATCGTGTTCCCGGCCGGCGAGGTCTCGCGGCTGTCGCTGCTCGGCATCCGCGATGGCCGCTGGCAGCGGGGGTTTGTCCGCTTTGCCCGCGCCGCCGCCGCACCGGTACTGCCGGTGCGGGTGGAAGCGCGCAATTCGGCGCTGTTCTACGGCGCTTCGACCCTGTTCAAGCCGGCCGGTACGGCACTGCTGGCACGGGAGATGTTCGCCCGCCGCGGCCGGCCGCTGCGGCTGCGCATCGGCGAACCGATGCAGCTGGGGCAGGGTGATCCCGGCGCGCAGCTGCTGGCGGTGCGCCGCGCGGTATATGCGCTGGGGCGCAGCACAGCCATTGCCGAAGGCTGCCCGGCAGGGCCCGAGCCGCTTGCCGCGCCGGTGCCGCCTGCACAGGTCGCCGCTGCGATTGCCGCCGCCACCGTGCTGGGGCAGACCGCCGATGGCAAACAGATCCTGCTGGCCAGCTGCACGGCCGATTCGCCGCTGCTGCACGAGCTGGGGCGGCTGCGCGAACTGACTTTCCGCCAGGTGGGCGAGGGCACTGGGCGCAGTCGCGACCTGGATGACTTCGACCTGCACTACCAGCACATCGTGATCTGGGACGGCACCGCCCAGCGCATCGCCGGTGCCTACCGGATCATGCGGGGCGCGCAGGCGCTGGCGCGCCGGGGCCTGGCCGGGCTCTACAGCGCTTCGCTGTTCCGCTATTCCGACGACGCCATTCCCCGCATTGCCGAAGGCCTGGAATTGGGCCGCAGCTTCGTGGTGCCCGATTACTGGGGCAGCCGCAGCCTGGATTACCTGTGGCAGGGCATCGGCGCTTACCTGCAATGCCAGCCCGGCATCCGCTACCTGTTCGGTGCGGTGTCCATCAGCGCCGCGCTGCCACGCGATGCGCGGGAGCAGCTGGTGGCCTATTACCAGCGTTACTACGGCGCAGCCGATGGCCGCGTGCAGTCGAACCGGCCGTTCCAGTACTTCGCCGCGCCACCTTGCTTTGGTGAGATGGATGCGGCGGCTGCCTTCGACGTGCTCAAAGCCAATCTCGCCGCGCTCGGTACCGGTGTGCCCACCTTGTACCGGCAGTACACAGACCTGTGCGAACCCGGCGGTGCAAGGTTCCTGGCGTTTGGCGTCGATCCGGATTTCAGCGACTCGATCGACGGCCTGATCGAAGTCGACCTGCACGCGATCCGGCCACACAAGCGCAAACGCTATCTGCGCGATGCGGGGATGCCGGCATGAGCACGCTGGCGAACCTGGCACCGCATCGTCGCGCCGTGTTCGTCTCCGATGTTCATCTCGGGTCGCGGCATTGCCACGCCACCGAGCTGGCGCGTTTCCTCGGCACCCTGCGCTGCGAGCGCCTGTATCTGGTCGGCGACATCATCGACCTGTGGTGGATGGCACACCGACGCGCCAACTGGCGGCAGTCGCACAGCGAGGTCATCCTGGCCCTGCACGCGCTGCGACGCGCCGGTACCGAGATCATCTACATCCCCGGCAACCACGACGCCTCGCTGCGCCAGGTGTGCGGCCTGATGCTGCCGGCGATGCAGGTGCGCCGCCGTGCGATCCACACCACCGCCGATGGCCGCCGGCTGCTGGTGGCGCATGGCGACGACTATGACGGTGTCACCCACTTCGGTGGCCTGCAGGAGCGGTTTGGTGACTGGCTGTACTACCGCATCCTCACCGGCAACCATCTGTTGAATGCGGTGCGGCGCCGACTCGGGATGCGCTACTGGTCACTGTCCGAATTCCTGAAACGGCAGAGTGGTGCCGCTGAACGCTACATCGAGCGCTTCGTGCAGGCCGGCCTGGACGATGTTCGCCGGCGAGGCCTCGACGGCATCATCTGTGGGCACATCCACCGCGCCGCACTGATCGAACGCGACGGTCTGGTCTACGCCAATGACGGCGACTGGGTGGAGAGCCTGACCGCGTTGGCCGAGGACCACGACGGCGCCATGCGGCTGCTGGACCACAACGGGCGGACGTTGGTGGAGCTGCCGGGAGCACGGTTGTCGCAGGCAGCGTGATTCACAGCTGCAGGGACAGGCCCACGCGCGGCTGCGGCCGCACTGGCAGCTGACTGACGCGCCGCCGGGCAGGAAACCGCCGCTGCACGGAGATCGCCAAGCCGCTAGCATCGGCCGATGGACTCATTGACCCAGATCGTTCTTGGCGGCGCCGTCGCTGCCGCCATCGCCCCGCCTGGACACCGCCGTGCCGCCCTGCTGGCCGGTGCCGCGCTCGGTACCCTGCCGGACCTGGATGCCCTCTGGCTGGGCTTTGCCGCCGCCGACCCGGTGGCGAACATGACCGACCATCGCAGCTTCAGCCATTCGCTGCTGGTGCTGCCGTGGGTGGCCGCGCTGATCTGGTGGCTGTTCAAGCGCTTCGGCAACGGCCGGGTGGCGCAATCACCGCTGCGCTGGTTCTGGGCGATCCAGCTGGCGCTGGTCACCCCTCCGGTGCTGGATGCGTTCACTGTCTACGGCACGCAGCTGTGGTGGCCGTTGCAGCCACATCCCGCGATGGGTTCGAGTGTCTTCATCATCGATCCCGGCTACACGGTGTGGCTGCTGCTGGGCTGCGTGCTGGCGTGGTTCGGCCGCGCGCGACCGTGGGTGGGCAAGGTGCTCTGCGTTTCGTTGCTGCTCAGCAGTGCGTACCTGGGCTGGGGGCTGATCGCCAAGGCACAGGTCGACCGCGCCGCGCAGCAGAGCCTGGCCGCGATGGGCCTGGGCGACGCGCCGCGGTTCTCGGTGCCGATGCCGTTCAATACCCTGTTGTGGCGGGTCGTGGCGATGACCCCGAATGGCTACGTGGTCGCTGACCGTTCGCTGGTGGCCGACCACGGGCCGATGCGTTTCGAGGGGCATCCGTCCAACGTGCAGGCCTTGCGCGAAGCGGCGGGAATTCCGGCAGTACGGCGCCTGCAGTGGTTCAACCGTGGCTTCATGCGCGCACAGGTGGTGCAGGGCAGGCTGGTGCTGAGCGACCTGCGCATGGGGCTGGAGCCGGACTACACCTTCAATTTCGCGGTGGCCCAGCAGGTTGATGGCCAGTGGCGCGCGATCGTGCCCGAGCAGTTGCGGGTGGACTACAGCAGCCCGGCCGCGCGTGCCGATGCCGGCCGCCGGTTGTCGGCGATGTGGCAGCGCATCTGGCACGAACCGGCGGTGGCGGACGGCGCCGCCGCGCACCCGTAGATCCACGCCACGGCCCATCAGCACAGTAGATCCACGCCATGCGTGGATGGCGTGTACCGCGGCCGCTCAATACACCGTTGCGCGGCCCTGCACGAACGAATAGAAGAACACCGCGTTCGGATCGTTCTGCACCAGCCGGAACTCGCGGCGCATGCCCTCCACCGTCTCTTCGTCCACCGTGCCGGCCTGCAGCAGCTGGTCGGCCGCCGACAGCAGCAGCTGTTCCCAGAAAGCGATCATCGTCTTGCGACGTGCCGGTTCGCGGTTGTCCAGATGGATGGTCTTGATCTCGGTGTGCACATCGCGGAAGCCACCGGCCAGCAGCAGGTTACCCAGCTTGGCGCCGACGAACGGATCACCGCCGTGGTCGTACTGGAAATCGTTGAAGGCCATCCAGTAGCGCCAGATGTGCGGCGAATACGGATCAAGCAGGAACGAAGCATTCATCACCTCGGTGATGTAGACCGGCGAGCCCGGGGCCAGCACGCGGCGTACTTCACTCAGCACGCGCGCCGGCGACGGCACGTGTTCCAGCACCCAGCACAGGAACGCCGCATCGAAGCTGCGCGCCTCGAAAGGCAGTTCGCCGGCATCGGCCTGCTGCAGGGTGTAGCGGTCGTTGCACCACGGCGTGCGCGCCAGGTTTTCGCGCGCGGTTTCCAGCTGGGCCTCGCTCAGGTCCACGCCGGTCACGTGCAGCTCGGGGAAGCGGCGCAGCAGGATCTCGGTCTGCGCGCCCACGCCACTGCCGACTTCCAGCAGGCGCTTTGCGCCGCTGTAATCGATCTGGCCGAAGATGCTCGTTTCCAGCAGGCGCGCCTGGGTCATCAGCCGTTGCTGCTCCGTGCCGGAGAACCCATGCAGGTAGGTCGGGGAAGAAATCGGCGGGGTCATGGGGGCGGGCTCAGGCAGCGGAAGACATCGCCGGTTCCCCGGCAATCAGGCGGTCGAAATAGTCGGTGGTCAGCGCGATCTGGCTGGCCGGATCTTCGGCGCGGTTGACCACCGCGCGGAACGCGGCATTCTCCGGCCGATCCTTGGCGTACCAGCCCAGGTGCTTGCGCGCGATGCGCACGCCCTGCGGTTCGCCGTAGAAATCGTGCAGCGCGTGCAGATGGCCGAGCAGGATGTCGCGCACTTCGGCCAGCGACGGCGGCGGCAGCTTCTCGCCGGTGGCCAGGTAATGCGCCACTTCGCGGAAGATCCACGGCCGGCCCTGTGCGGAGCGGCCGATCATCACCGCATCCACGCCGGTCTGCTGCAGGACGAAGGCGGCCTTCTGCGGCGAATCGATATCGCCGTTGGCGATCACCGGGATGCGCAGCGCGGCCTTGATCTCGCCGATCGTGGCGTACTCGGCCTGGCCGGTGTAATGCTGGTCGCGGGTACGGCCGTGCACCGCCAGCGCAGCGATGCCACTGTCTTCGGCGATGCGCGCGATGAGCGGGCCGTTGCGATGGTCGCAGTCCCAGCCGGTGCGGATCTTCAGCGTCACCGGCACGTCCACCGCGTTCACCACTGCTTCCAGGATGCGCGCGACCAGCTGCTCGTCGCGCATCAGCGCTGACCCCGCCCAGGCGTTGCACACCTTCTTGGCCGGGCAGCCCATGTTGATGTCGATGATCTGCGCGCCATGGTCGACGTTGTAACGCGCGGCCTCGGCCAGCTGCTGCGGCTCGGTGCCGGCGATCTGCACGCTGATCGGCGCCGGTTCACCGGCATGGTCCATGCGGTGGATGGACTTGCGCGTGTTCCAGAATCGCGGGTCGCTGATGGTCATTTCCGTGGCGGCCAGGCCCGCGCCCAGCCGTTTGCACAGCAGGCGGAAGGGTTTGTCGGTAACGCCGGCCATGGGCGCAAGCACGACGTTGGGGGCAATGGAGTACGGGCCGATCTGCATGTGCCCATTGTAGGGCGCGGCAGGCGCCCCGGCTGGGTTTGCGGCTCGCCGGTTCAGGCCGATCCTGACCGACCTCATGCCGGACGGGCATCAGCAGATGCTTGATGGTCGCTTCCGTCGCCCCCACGGGCCGGTCATGGTGGGCGGCTGGGCGGGCCGGCAAGGCGCATCCACGCATGGCGTGGATCTACTGTGCCCCGGTAGATCCACGCCATGCGTGGATGGGGCCTTGCCCATGAACGTGAAAAGGCCCGGGCATCTGCATGCCCGGGCCCGATCATCATCCCCACGGGGATGTCGCGTTACTTCACTTCGGCATCGGCCGGGGTGAAGCGCGGCATCGCCGCCGCTGCGCCTTCCTTCTCGGTCGAGCGACCGGCGAACTGGTTGGCGAAGCGCACGTGGCGGGCGAACGGAGCGTCCGGCACCTGTGCCATCGAGGCCACCAGCGCACCGTTGAAGGCATCGCCGGCACCGGTGGTGTCGATCGCCTGCACCTGTTCGGCACCCACGCGGTAGTACGGCTGGGTGTCGCCACGCAGGTGCTCGTCGGCATGCGACACGAACACGCCCACCGAACCCAGGGTCACCACCACCGTGCCGTTGCCGACCAGCTTGCGGCACAGCGCGTGCAGGCTGGCACCGTCCAGCGCGGCGACGTCATTGGCATCCACGCGCTCGCCGACATGACGGCCGAGCAGGGCGGCGAACTCGGTTTCGTTCGGGGTGATCACATCGGCCAGCTTSAGCAGGCCGATGCTSGACGGGGCGTCGGCCGGGGCSGCGTTGAGMACGGTGGTGACACCGGCCTCRCGGGCTACGGCCAGGGCCGCTTCGATGGTCTGCACCGGCGATTCCAGCTGCACCAGCACCACTTTGGCGCCGGTCAGCAGGGCCTGCTGTTGCTGTACGAAGTCGGTGCTCAGCGCCGCGTTGGCACCCGGACCGATGACGATGGTGTTGCGGCCACGGGCATCGACGTAGATGCCGGCGGTGCCGGTCGGCTCGCTGCTGGCTTCGGCGATCAGCGCGAAACCATCCTGCGCGGCCAGGTCACGGGCGGTGGCACCACCGGCGTCGTCGCCCAGTGCACACAGGAAGCTGGTGTCAGCGCCGGCACGGCAGGCGGCAACGGCCTGGTTGAAGCCCTTGCCACCGGGACCGGTGCTGTAGCGGCCGGCAATGGTCGCACCCGGTGCCGGCAGCGACTCGCACCGCCACACGTGATCGACATTGAAGGAACCGACGACAACGACACTGCTGCTCATAGGGAATCTGTTCTCGAAACTAGGGTTCAGCTGAAATGCGTCAGCACGCCGGCGATGGTAGCCGTCATGAAGGTGGCGATGGTACCGCCCAGCACCGCGCGCAGGCCGAACTTGGCCAGATCGTGGCGACGTTCCGGTGCCAACCCGCCGATGCCGCCAATCTGGATCGCGATCGAACTGAAATTGGCGAAGCCACACAGCGCGTAGGTGGCGATCAGGCGACCTTCGTCGGACAGGCTCATGCCCGGCACCTGGCCATTCACGATCTTCGACAGTTCGGTGTAGGCGACGAACTCGTTGATCACGACCTTCTGGCCGATCAGCGAACCGACGGTGGTGGCGTCGGCCCACGGGGTGCCGATCACCCAGGCGATCGGGGCCAGCACGTAGCCGAAGATGGTCGACAGGTCGGTCGGCTTGCCGATCGCAGCCGCCAGGCCGGTCACTTCACCGATCCAGGTCAGCGGCGCATTGAGCAGGGCGATCAGGGCGATGAAGGCCAGCAGCATCGCACCGATGTTCAGGGCCAGCTTCAGGCCGTCACCGGCGCCGGCGGCGGCGGCGTCGATGATGTTGCTGGAGGTCTTCTCCACTTCCATCTTGACCGTGCCGCGGGTCAGCGGGGTGCCGGTTTCCGGAATCAGCAGCTTGGCCACGACCAGGGTGGCCGGTGCCGCCATGATGCTGGCCGCCAGCAGGTGCTTGGCGTAGAACGCCTGCTGCACCGGATCGCCGCCGCCCAGCATGCCCACGTACGCGGCAAGCACGCCGCCGGCGATGTGGGCCATGCCGCCGATCATCATCGTCAGCAGTTCGGACTGGGTCATCCTGGCGATGTACGGACGCACCGTCAGCGGCGCCTCGGTCTGGCCGATGAACACGCTGGCGCAGACGCTGGTGGTTTCCGCACCGGACACGCGCATCACCTTGGTGATCGACCAGGCCATCACCCGCACGATCGCCTGCATGACGTTGAGGTGGTACATGACCCCCATCAGCGCCGAGAAGAAGATGATCGTCGGCAGCACCTGGAAGGCGAAGATGAAACCGTAGTTCTTGACGTCCATCAACGAGCCGAAGATGAACTTCGAACCTTCGTTGACGAAGCTCAGCACCTTCACGAAGCCCTGGCCCAGCGCATCGAACACGTCGCGCCCGCCCGGTACCAGGATCACCAGTGCCGCAAAGGCGATCTGCAGGGTGATGCCGGTGGCGACCAGCTTCCAGTCCACCGCGCGCTTGTTGTTGGAAAACAGCCAGGTGATGCCGATCAGCACCGCCAAACCGAACAGGCCGAAGCCGATCCTGCCCAAACCTTCGACCATCTGAGTGACTCCCCTGGGGCGTCGCGAAAAACGGGAAGCCTAGTGCAGGGCAGGGGCCGGAGCAAGGAAAAGCCGTCTGCGCGCGGCCATCGGCTCCGATCAGGCCAGCAACAGCAAGGGGTTGYGCCTGCCGGGACAGGTAGAATGGTGGCTTGATCCCGGCCCGTATGCGGGCCCGCAGCAGGAGAATCGCATGCTCTACCGTCGCCTTGGCTCCACCGGCCTGCCGATGTCCGCCCTGTCCTTCGGCGCCTGGGTGACCTTCGGCGACCAGGTGCCGCGCGACGAGGCGCGCAACCTGGTGGCGGCGGCCTGGGACCATGGCATCAACTTCTTCGACAACGCCGAGGGCTATGCCAACGGCCGCGCCGAGCAGGTGATGGGTGATGTGATGGCCGACCTGCGCCTGCCGCGCGATGGCTTCTGTGTGTCCAGCAAGGTGTTCTTCGGCAGTGCCAAGGATCCCCGGCCCACCCAGCGCGGCCTGTCGCGCAAGCATGTGACCGACGCCTGCCACGCCGCGCTCAAGCGCCTGCGGGTGGACTACCTGGACCTTTATTACTGTCATCGTCCGGATCCGGACGCGCCGATCGCTGAGACGGTGCATGCCATGGACACCCTGGTCCGGCAGGGCAAGGTGCTGTACTGGGGCACGTCGGAATGGTCGGCCAACCAGATCCAGGAGGCGGTGGACATCGCCGCGCGCCACAACCTGCAGGCGCCGTCGATGGAGCAGCCGCAGTACAACCTTCTGCACCGTCAGCGCGTGGAAGTGGAGTACGCGCCGCTGTATGCCACCGCCGGACTGGGCACCACGATCTTCTCGCCGCTGGCCTCGGGCCTGCTGAGCGGCAAGTACGACGACGGCGTGCCGGCCGATGCGCGCCTGGGGCGCGAAGGCATGGGCTGGCTGCAGGACCTGGTGCTGGGCGACAACGCCGATGAGCGTTTGGCCCGGGTGCGCCGCTTCAGTGCGGTGGCCCGCGAGCTGGGTCACGCCCCGGCCAGCCTGGCCATCGCCTGGTGCCTGCGCAATCCCAACGTCTCCAGCGTGATCCTCGGCGCCAGCCGGGTCAGCCAGCTGCTGCAGAACCTGCAGGCGCTGGACGTGCTGGCGCAGGTGGACGACGCCGGCTGGGCGCAGGTGGAAGCCGTATTCGCCTGAGGAACGGGGACAGGTGGCAGGGCCGAACCCACGCTCGGTCGGCCCTCCCGCGCGCAGTCGGGCCCATTTCAATAGATGGCAGCTATCGAATTTTAGATTTCGATCATTAATTCCATCAATGAAGTTGAGAATGGTTGTTGATTGTCAACTGAGAATCATTATCATTTAACTCGTCCCTCGCACGAGTCCAGATGCTCATGAATGCTCAACCTGTACTGCTGCGCCCCGAAACGCTGACCCTCCGCGACCGCCCGGTGCGTGTCGTGCCGCCGGAAGAGGTCATCGACAGCGAAGCCCTGCTCAAGGGCCGTCGTGAAATCCTGATCCAGCACGGTGACCGTTTCTACCGTCTGCGTCATACCAGCAACGACAAGCTGATCCTGACCAAGTAACGCGGTCTGGTCGCCCGCCTCCCTCCCTCCTGTCGGCAGCGCCGGCAGGGTGGGCGACCCGTCCGCTCCTGCTCTCTCCCCCTCGGTCTACCGTTCATGCCTGTCTGGCGTGGCGGTGGCCGGGGGTTCCCCTGCCTGACCGAACGATGCCGATGACCCGCCCGACTGCCCTTTCCATTGCCCTGTGGATGGCTCTGCCGCTGTCCGCCCACGCTGCTGCCGATGCCGCGCCCGACGCGCGCGAATTCGATCGCGTGCAGGTCACCGCCACCCGTACCGAACGTGCGGTCAGCGATGTCGCCGCCACCGTCGATGTGATCGACCGCGAGCAGATGGACCGGCAGCTGGTGCAGGACATCAAGGATCTGGTCCGCTACGAGCCGGGCCTGTCGGTCAGCCGCAGTGCCACCCGTTTCGGCCTTGGCAGCATCCGCATCCGCGGCCTGGATGGCAATCGCGTACGCATCCAGACCGATGGCATCGCCATGCCGACCAGCTTCAACATCGGTTCGTTCTCCAACGCCAACCGCAACTTCACCGACCTGGACACGCTCAAGCGCGTGGAGATCGTGCGCGGGCCGGCGAGTTCGCTGTACGGCTCGGACGCACTTGGCGGCGTGGTTGCCTTCGTCACCAAGGATCCGGCTGATTACCTCAAGGATGGCAAGGACAGCTACGTCGGCCTGAAATTCGGCTACGACGGCGAGTGGAAGGGCCTGCTCGGCGGCGTCACCAGCGCTTTCGGTGGCGAGCACTGGAGCGGCATGGTCAACATCAACCACCGCCAGGGCCAGGAAACCGACAACAAGGGCGATGTGCGCAGCAATGACAACACGCGCACCGCGGCCAACCCGCAGGACCGCGATGGTCGCAGCGGCCTGGCCAAGCTGGTCTATGCGCCCAGCGAAGACCAGCGTTTCCGCCTGACCGTGGAAGGCAACGAAGACAACACCGATACCGACGTGCTGTCCTCGATCGACCGCACCACCACCACCGGCATGAAGGCGCGCGACAAGCAGAACCGCACCCGCGTGTCCTTCGCCCACGAGATGGATGCGCTGGACAAGGGCTTCGCCGACAGCCTGCACTGGCAGGTCTACACGCAGGACAGCGAAACCACGCAGCGCACCGATGAGGCGCGCGCCAACGGCAGCCGCCGCCATCGCGAGTTCAGTTTCGACCAGCGCGTCTATGGCCTGCAGGCGGTGTTCAACAAGGCCTTCAGCACCGGCAGCGTCGAACACGCGCTGACCTATGGCTTCGATGGCGCCCGCACCGAGATCCGCCAGAAGCGCGATGGCTACCAGGTCAGCAATCGTGGCGTGGTCAGCACGACGATCCTGCCCGACGCGTTCCCCGTGCGCGATTTCCCGATCAGCAAGACCACCGAGCTGGGCCTGTACGCGCAGGATGAAATGCGCCTGGCCGATGGCAGGCTGTCGTTGGTGCCGGGCGTGCGCGTGGACCGCTACGAACTGAAGCCGGACGTGGACAGCATCTTCGCCGAGGACAACCCCGGCGTGGCCGTGTCGGAGCTGAAGAAGACCAGCGTGTCGCCGAAGTTCGGCCTGGTCTATCGCTTCACCGACGAGTGGTCGCTGTTTGCCGGTTACTCGCGTGGTTTCCGCTCGCCGCCGTACAACGACGTCAACCTCGGCTTCACCAATTTCGCTTTCGGCTACACCGCCATTCCCAATCCGGACCTGAAGCCGGAAACCAGCGATGGCGTTGAGCTGGGCCTGCGCTTCCTGTCGCCGGCGGCGTACGTGAGCGTGAGCGGCTACTACAACGACTACAAGGACTTCATCGAGTCGCAGACGCTGGTGGGTACCAACCCGCAGGGCCTGATGGTGTTCCAGTCGCGCAACATCGCCGACGCACGTATCTATGGCGCCGAACTGAAGGCCGGCGTCGACTTCGGCCAGATCCGTCCCGCACTGCAGGGCTGGGCGCTGCGCAGTGCGGTGGCGTGGTCGCGCGGCGACAACAAGACCGAAGACACGCCACTGGATTCGGTCGATCCGCTGCGCGGCACCGTCGGCCTGATGTACGACACCGATACCTGGGGAGTTGAACTGGCAGGCACCTTCGTCAAGCGCAAGGACCGGCTGGCCAGCACCACCACCTATCGCCCGGCGGGCTATGGCGTGGCCGACCTGATGGCGCATTGGAACTTCGCCCCGGGCGCCACCTTCAACGTCGGTGTCTTCAACCTGGGTGACAAGCGTTACATCGACTGGTCCAACGTCGGCTCGACCCTGTCGGCCACCAGTACCGTTCTGGACCGCTATACCAGCCCCGGCCGCACCCTGTCGGCCAGCCTTGCCGTGTCCTGGTGATCCCATGAGCCGAGCCCTGTCCGCGCGTCGCCTGCCGTCCTCCCTGTCGCGTTCGTCGCCGCGGGCCTGGCCTGCGCCGGCACAGCTGGCAGCGCTCGGTACTGTGTTGTGCCTGTATCACGCCGATGGCAACGAACTGGGCGGTTGGCGCCAGGCGGTATCGGTGCATGCCTGCCAGGGCGTGGACAGCGAGGGCCTGCGCGAAAGCCTGTGCTTCCTCGATGCACGTGGCAGTTGCGTGTGGCGCCTGTACCTGTTGCCGGACAGCGATTTCCTGGCCTGGGACCGGCTGGTGGCGACGCTGCCGCCGGGTCCTTCGCACGATAGTGATGGCAGCGTCGGTGAACGCCTGTGGCGGCGCCTCGCCGGGCATCTGGGCGGACAGCGCTGGCGTCTGTGCACACTGCGCCTGCACGCCGCCGACGAGGGCCGGACCCTGGCCGCCAGCCTGTCCACGCTGTCGTCGCTCGGTGCCGCCACCGCGCGCCGCATCGCACGCATGGAAGGCGCCGAAGGCGAACTGGCGATCGACGACTGCTGCTGCGCCGACGCCGCACGCCGCCCTGCCGCGCGCGCTCCCGGCGACCTGCCGCTGGTACGGCTGTGACCTGATTGC
>NZ_JBFTNR010000015.1:0-12945 GCF_056665995.1 Stenotrophomonas sp. 05L44_2 | reverse complement strand
TCGTCAGACGTTGCCGATATATTGAGGGTTTTTAGAAGGACTAATGATCAGGAAGATGTTGTAGCTCAGTATGAGGAGCGTTTGATGCCGAATGATCCTTTGGGGCTATTTAGGAATGTAGCTGGCGTTGGTTATGAATCTGTCGGTGTGACTGAGCTGGAAAGAAGTGCACTTGCGGATGGTCACGAGGAAGACGACGTAATTCCCTATTTCAAAGTGAAGGCGAGGGGGGTCGCCTATGACTCTCGCGAAATGGGCTTGGGGGAGCTTTGTGCGTTCTATGTAATTTGGCGGCTTATGCGCGCCCAAAAGAATAGTGTTGTTCTGTTGGATGAGCCTGACTCACATTTATCTCCGAGAAGCAGGGCTGCACTTATTGATGCGATAGGATTTATCGCCAATGAGCGAAGTTTAGTTGTTTTATTGACGACTCACTCTGTTGAGATGTTGGAGCAGTTGCGGCGCGAAGATAGCTTCTTGGTGTCGGAGAGTCGTGTCCCTGGTATGCCAACCTTGGATCTGATAAGTAATATGAGGGAGGCGCGGCTTCGACTAAATCTCAGAACTGAGAGAACGTTGCTTATAGTAGTAGAGGACGTTGACGCGCTGGCAGTGGTGTCGGGGATAATTAACAAATGGGCGGCTGGCGTTTCTGGTTTTGTTGATGTTGCAGTTGTCAAGGGAGGGGAGGGCGCTGTTAGGGCTTTTTGCTCTTCCTTTCCGGATAATAGGATTTGCAAGGTGGTTTCTGTTTTGGATGGCGATAAAAGGGTTGTCAAGGCAGTGAATGCCAATGATTCTGATTATTTGGTGGGGGAGGCGTACCTTCCGACAAATTTTGATCCCGTTCACTCCATTCGAATTTCAATAGGTGCAGATGTTCAACGGTTCTCTGCGCGGTTGGGGTACGATTCGGAAAGAGTGGAAGCTGCGTTGATGAACACCGTGCATTGTGATCATCATGATTTCATTAGCTCATTCATTTCATCGCTTGGCTTGGTTAATGTTCGGGTGGCGGATATGCGCCATTGCATGGTTTCGCATTGGTTGGACGACCCCCTTGTCATGGAAGACGCGAAGAGGCTAGCAACATGGATAGCCGGAAAAGTTCCATGATGATTTTTCTAGGATCGCGACCCCAGTCATACGCGGCGCCCGCTACTGCACAGTCCAAGTGCGAGGCAGAAAAAGTCCGTCAGCGTTCGATTAGAATGTTCTACCGTGCTAAGCAGCCGGTCGGTGATGACGAGATATAGATATCGCTGCCTTGGGAACTTACCTGCATTCTTCCTCGGTACACATTTTGAGAGCTGGCTCTGCGTCATGATGTCGCAGAGCTTGCGTTGAGACCGCGACTAGGGCCCAAGGTTGGCCGTGGCCCCGTAGAATGGTGGCGTGCGCCGTTCTGCTCTCCACCGCCGGTTCCAGGCTCTGGCATGGCTTGCCATGCTGCTGGTGCTGCTTGCCCCGCTGGTGAGCCGCTGGCTGGCGCATGGGCACCTGGCCGCCGCCACACCGGTGGTGGCCATGGACCACAGCATGCATGCACAGCACGCGATGGAAGGGCACCACGACCACCACGCGATGGCGATGCAGGACGGCGAAGTGGCACCAAAGCCGGCTGCCGATCCCCACGCCGATCATGAGATGGGCGTGGACTGCGATTACTGCCTGATCGCGGCGCGCTTGATCACGCTGCTGTTGGCAGTGCTGCTGTTGTTGGCACCGAGGGCGCCGGTGTGCCGCGCATTGCGTGGTGCGGTACAGGCGTTGCCGCAGCGGATATGCGGCACGTTGGGCGCGCGTGGGCCACCGGTGGCTGCGGCTGTCTGAGCCGCGCACGCGAAAGCCGCCGGGCATGGCCCGGCGTTATCGAGCTGATTGACGTCGCCGGGCATGGCCCGGCGCTACCGCGTGCGCTTTTCTTTTTGCTGCCCGGCTGACCGGGCGGCCTTGCATGCCGTGAAAAAATGAAAACCAACCCGAATGTCGCCGCCCTGCGCTGGGCGGCGCTGCCGACGCTGTGCGCCTTCGCTCTGCATGCCGCGCCCGCCCGCGCCGACGTGCCGGATCCCACCACGCTGGATACCGTGCGCGTGGTCGACACCCGCCGTGGTGAATTGTCCACCTCTGCCAGCGCCGGTTCGGCATTGGGCCTGAGTGTGCTGCAGACCCCGGCCAGCCTGACCGTGATCTCGCGCGAGCAGCTGGAACAGCGCGGCGATTCCAATCTCAACGACGCGATCACCCGCGCTGGCGCGATCAGTGCCATGCCCCATCCGGGCAACGGCCTGAGTGCGCTGTCCAGCCGTGGCTTCACCGATGGYGCCTCGGTGATGCGCCTGTACGACGGCCTGCGCCAGTACGGTGGTGTGGGCATCACCTTTCCGTTCGATACCTGGTCGATCGAGCGCATCGAGGTGCTGCGCGGGCCGGCCTCGGTCATCCACGGCGATGGCGCCATCGGCGGCGTGGTCAACATCGTGCCGAAGAAGCCTTCGCGCGGCGCCATCGAGAATGAGGTCAGCGTGACCGTGGGCAGCGAAGATACTGCGCGCCTGGGCTTCGGCAGCGGTGGCGCACTTACGCCCGTGTTGGCCTACCGCGTGGATGTCAGCGGCAACTACAGCAGCGAGTGGGTCGATCGCGGCCAGAACGGCGACGCTACGTTCTCTGCTGCGCTGCTATGGCAGCCACGGACGGACATGCAGTTCACGCTGACCCATGCGCAGGGCTACCAGAAGCCGATGCGCTACTTCGGTACGCCATTGATCGACGGGCGGCAGCTGGACGCGCTGCGCCACGAGAACTACAACGTGGCCGACAGCGTGATCCGTTTCCGCGACCGCTGGACCCAGCTCGATGCGGCCTGGACGCCGAACGACAACGTGGAATGGCGCACGCGCGTCTACCAGATCGACAGCCAGCGCGACTGGCGCAATGCCGAGGCCTATGTCTACAACGGGCGCACGGGCCTGATCGACCGCTCCGGCAACACCCAGATCACCCACAACCAGGACCAGACCGGACTGACCTCCACGCTGCGCCTGCTGGGCAATGCAGGTGGGCTGCCGAACAGCTTCGCTGTCGGCTTCGATGCCAATCGTGCGCATTTCAAGCACACCAACAACACTTATGCGGGCAGCTCGGGGCCGGTGGATCCTTTCAACCCAGTACCCGGTGGGTTCAGCAGCGATGCTCCCAACCTGCCGCGCTACCGCAACAGCGCCGAACAGGTCGCGTTGTTCGTGGAAGACCGGCTGGAACTGAGCGAGCGCTGGTCGGTGCTCGCGGGCTTGCGCCACGATCGCGCCACGATCGACCGCAAYGACCTGRTCAGCGGCSAGCGTGCGTTCTCCAGGACCTACAACAGCACCGGCTGGCGCGCGGGCACGGTCTTCGCGGTGCAGCCCTCGTTGACCTTCTATGCGCAGTACTCGCAGGCGGCCGACCCGGTCAGTGGCCTGTTGATGATCAGCCCGGCCAATGGCGTGTTTGATCTGGCCAAGGGCAAGCAGGTCGAGGTTGGCATGAAGCAGGCCTTTGACGGAGGCGAGTGGACGCTGGCGGCCTATCGCATCCGCAAGACCGGCCTGCTCAGCCGTGACCCGTTGCAGCCCGACCGGCGGGTGCAGGTGGGGGCACAGACCTCAAAGGGAATCGAAGCTTCGTTGAACTGGAACTTCGCTCCACAGTGGTCGCTGGATGCCAACGCGACCGTGCTCAGGGCTGGGTTCGAGGATTTCCTGGAAGCCACCGGCACGCCGGCGGTGATCGTCTCGCGTGATGGCAACGTGCCGCCGAACGTGGCCGAGCGCCTGGCCAACGTCTGGTTGAGCTGGCAGTTCCAGCCCGACTGGAGCGTGGCCAGTGGCGTGCGTTACGTGGGCAAGCGCTATGCCGACAACGCCAACACGCTGCAGCTTCCGGGTTACGCCACCACCGACCTGGCCCTGACCTGGCAGGCCGCGCCGCGCACACGGCTGACCGCACGCGTGTTCAACGTGTTCGACAAGGCGTACTACGCCACGGCGTACTACACCAGCACGCAGTGGCTGCTGGGCGCAGACCGGCGCGTCGAGTTCAGCCTCGACCATCGCTTCTGAGGACGCACGTCATGTCGTTGCGATCCACCGCCAAACGCTGGACCTACCTGACGCATCGCTGGCTGGGCATCGGCGGGTGCCTGCTGATGTTGCTGTGGTTCGTCAGCGGCATGGTGATGCTGTTCGTCGGCTACCCGAAGCTGACGCCAGCGGAGCGGTTGGCCCCGCTGCCCGCATTGGTCGACGCGCGCGGCTGGCAGGCACTTTCCGTGTTGCCGGAAGCCGTTCGACAGGCGCCTGAGCGGGTCGTGTTGACGACGCTGCGTGGCGAGCCCGCCTACGTGGTGCGCTCCGGCGCGAACGTGGGCGCGTGGTCGGCGCATACCGGACAGGCATTGCCGCCGGTATCGACGCAGTTGGCCGAGGTTTCCGCCGCGCAGTTCGCCGGCGGCCCTGCCTTCGTTGGCGCCATGCCGCTGGACGAAGATCGCTGGACGCATTCGCGCGCGCTGGATCCGCATCGACCGTTGTACCGCGTCGGCGTCGGTGGTGCACAGCCCGGAGATGTCTACGTGTCCTCGCGTACCGGCGAAGTCGTGCTGGATGCGCCGCGCCTGCAGCAGCGCTGGAACTATGTGGGTGCGTGGTTGCACTGGCTGTACTTCCTGCGCATGCAGTCGGTGGACCCGGTATGGACCTGGACGGTGATCGTGCTGTCGGCGCTGTGCACCGTGGCCGCGATCAGCGGGGTCGTGGTCGGCATCTGGCGCTGGCGGTTTCGCGGACAGTACCGGTCAGGGTCGAAGACGCCGTACCAGGAGCCGTGGATGCACTGGCATCACCTGATCGGCTTGATGGCGAGTGCATTCGTGTTCACTTGGATCTTCAGTGGATTGATGTCGATGAACCCGCTTGGGGTGTTCAGCAGCACGGGCGTGGTGATCGACACCGCGCACTATCGAGGTGGCGTGGTGACGGTGGAGGGCGCACTGGCCGAGCCCGGCCGGCTGCTGGCTGCATCGACGGACGTTGGCTTCGTGCCGGTGGAGATCCAGTGGCGACGTATCGGTGGCGAACTGTTCGCCGTGCTGCTGGACGGGCAGGGCGATACCCGCATCGTGTCGGCCGTCGAAGGGCGCCTGCGTGTCGCACGGCTGCTGCCGGAGGCATGGCTGAAGCAGAAGGTGCAGGCGATGTCCGCTGCGCCGATTCAGGGTTTCACGATCCGGCAGGCGCCGGATGCGTACTTCTATGCGCGCGCGCCGGAGGCCATGAACGGTGCGGCGGTGCGGCGCTTCCCGGTGGCGGTGGCGTGGTTCGGCGATGYCGAGGCCACGCGCGTTTACATCGATCTGGCGACCGGCGATCCGCTGTTGACGATGGGGCATCGCGAGCGGGCCGGGCGCTGGCTGTTCTCTTTCCTGCACAGCTGGGACCTGCCTGCCGCGCTGCGTCAGCAGAACACGCGGCTGGGCGTGCTGCTGTTGCTGAGCGTGGCTGGCACGGCACTGTGTACCACCGCTGCGGTGATCGGTTACCGGCGTCTGCGGATGAAGGTGCGGCGTCGGCGGCCGTAGCACCCTGACGTTGGCCTGGCGCGTATGAGACTATCGGGAGTTCCTGGCCATGAAGGCTGCGGCCCGATGTCGATGGCCAGGGAAGTGCAGGGGCTCAATGCTTGCAAGGGTGCAACGGTAGTCCCTGGATAGGATTTCCACACAACGTAAATGGAGCAAGGATGAATTACGTTTCGATGGGTGTTCTCGCAATTGGAATTGCAGCGGCGTCTTCAAGCGTTCAGGCCAAATCGTTGCCGCGCCTGTACAGCTTTCCAACCACAACGACAGCGTCTGTTTCCAATGCGCTGCCGGCACCGGGGCAGGTGATCCAGTTGTCTGCGCAGGTCGATGGCCAAGCACTCGGGCTGTATCACATTCCAGGCAATGAGCAGATCGGTGGCTTCGTCGAATTCAAGGTCAATGGCCAAGCGGTGGGCAAGGTGCAGGTCAGTACCGTCAACACGCCGTTCCTCGGTACGGTTTCCGACCTGGACAAGGGGTGCTGGGCTGCCATCCGTGACGTCCAGGCCTGTACGCACAAGTACGCCTACGGCCGTCCGGCCAGGGTTGCGATCAACTACACCGTTCCGGCAGGCTTCACTACCGCGTCGATCACGGCGACGTTCAGTGGCGATGGTCAGTTCACGCAAGGGTCGGTGTCGGCGCCCGTCAACCTGCGCAACATTCCGACCTTTGGTGAGATCCGCGGCATGGGCAACAAGTGCCTGGATGCCGAGGGCGCCAACACCGCGCCAGGCACGGCCATCCAGGTGTGGGATTGCACACCGGGCACCGCGCAGCAGCTTTGGACCGTGAAGCCCAATACGTCGACCATCACGGGCGTGCCCAGCAATCGCGTGCTTGACATCGTGGGCTATGGCACAAGCAACGGAAGCCGGATCCAGCTCTACGACGCCCATGGTGACTGGAATCAGTCGTGGAAGTTCACCAACACATCCATCGTCGGCGTGGCCAACAAGGTGCTGGATGCCATTGGTGCGTCCAGCGCCAACGGCACCAAGATCCAGCTGTACAGCAATGCGCAGACCAGCAACCAGAAGTGGGAGTTCAATCCCGCCAACGGCTCGATTGTCGGTGTCGGTGGCAAGTGCCTGGATGTTGAAGGGGCCAATTCTGCGGATGGCACCCGCGTCCAGTTGTGGGACTGCACGGGCGTGCCGCAGCAGCGCTTCGAACTGGGCGCGGACGGGTCCATCCGTGGGCTGGGCGGCAAATGCCTGGAAGCGGCTGACGGTGCGAGCCACGATGGGAATCCGATCCGCATGTGGTCCTGCAATGGTGGCGCGCACCAGTCCTGGCGGCTGGTAGGCGAGATCCGCAACCCGCAGACCAACATGTGCCTGGATGACCCTGGCATGGGTAATGCCAATGGCTCGAAGGTGCACATGTGGATGTGCCAGGGCACAGAGAACCAGCGCTGGGAATTCTCCTCCTACTGAGTTTTCGGCCCGATGCAGTGTTGTGGAACCGTGCGCCTTCGGGCGCACGGTTCTTTGCAGGGACAGGTCAACGGCCTGCCATGCAGATCTACATCCGCAGCCAGCGTGTCGACACTGCCACCAGCAACAGTGCCATCGCCACACCGACAAAGGCGGCGATGAGGCCGAAGTGATTGGCGGCGAAACCGATCAGCGCCGGGCCGGCAAGAATGCCGGCAAAGCCGAGGGTGGACACGGYGGTGATGGCGATCGCCTGCGGCATCCGGTTCTGGCTGCCAGCCAGCGAGAACAGCGCCGGTGCGATGTTGGCGCAGCCCAGGCCGACCAGCACATAGCCGACCAACGACACCTGCCATGGCGTGACCAAGGTGAGCACCAGCACGCCGGCGCAGGCCAGCAGCGCACCGGCCACGATCGCCTTCTGCCGGCCGATGCGCTCTACCAGGCTGTCACCGAACAGGCGCGCCACGGTCATGGTCAGGGTGAAGGTCACGTAGCCGATGCCGGCATGGCTGGCATCGACCTGGCGGATGTCGGTGAGGAACACCGCGCTCCAGTCCAGCATCGCGCCCTCGGCCAGGAACGCGATGAAGGCCAGCACGCCGATGAACATGACGATGCCACGTGGCCAGGCCAGCAACGGCGTGTCGTGCGCGATGCGCTCGCTGCGCCAGTGGCGTACCGACAGCAGCGCGACCACCGCCATCATCAACACGCCCGGCAGCACCGCGGCAACCGGCGCCATGCGTGCGCTCAGCAACAGGGTCATGGTCGCCGCGCCGAGGAATCCCCCGATGCTGAAGAACGCGTGGAAGCCGGACATCATCACCCGCTGCGCTTCGCGTTCCACCACCACGGCCTGTACGTTCATCGTGCAATCCATCGCGCCTACGCCGGCACCGAAGACGAACAGCACCAGGCCCAGCAACCACGCCGAGTCGGCCAGTGCCAGGCCGGGCACCGTCGCGCAGATGATCAGCGTGGTAGCCAGCATTACCCGGCGGCAGCCCAGCCGTGCGGCCAGCACGCCCGACAGCGGCATGGCCAGCAGCGAGCCCGCGCCCAGGCACAGCAGCACCAGCCCGAGTGTTGCATCGTTGATGTCGGTACGCGTCTTGGCGAAGGGCACCAGCGTGGCCCACAGCGCGGTAGCGAAGCCGGGAATGAAGAATGCAGCGCGGGTCGCGTGCTGTTGGGCACGCGGTCGGTTGACGAGGGACATGGGCGATCCGGTCAGGGAGGTGTTGGATGCACGGTGATGCCGGCGGCGCGGAAGCGGGCGGCCAGGGCAGGCGGTGCAGACGTGGTCAGTACCAGGTCGTCGATGTCATCCAGGCTGGCGATCTGCCAGTTGCCCCGCGCGCCCAGTTTTTCGCTGGTGGCAGCGACGATGATGCGGCTGCTGCAGGCGACCATCGCGCGCTTGAGCGTGGCCTCCTCGGCATCCATCGCCCACACGCCGGTGTCCACGTCCACGGCGCAGGGGCCGGGCAGATAGACATCCGCGCGCACGCGCTGCACCTGGGCCAGCGCCTCGGCGCCAACCGCGCCGCCGCCGGCCGCCAGTCGCCCACCGATCAGCTGTACGGTGGTGCCCTCCCGCCACGCTGCGGCGGTGGCGATCTGCGGCGCGTTGGTGATCACCGTCAGCCCCAGCGCGCCCGGCAATTGCTGGGCAATGGCCAGGTTGGTCGAGCCGGCATCGATCAGCAGGACCTGGCCGGGCTGCAGCAGCGTACAGACACGGGCGGCCAGCTCGTCCTTGYCGGTGCGGTCCTGGGTCATCCGTTCGCGCAGTGGCACGGCTTTCGGGGCTGGCAGCACCGCACCCCCATAGACGCGCTGGCACAGGCCCTGGGCAGCCAGTTCACGCAGATCCCGGCGGATCGAATCTTCGGAAACCGCGTAACGGCGGGCCAGTTCGGCGGCGACCACGCGTCCCTGCTGGCGCAACTCCTGCAGGATCAACTGGGTACGTTCGGCGGGTAGTGTCGGGTCGGAGGTCATGCCTGAAGTGTGCACAATCATGCATCAACGTGCAAGATCGGGTATTGGCGGTGGCGCGTAAGGGTGGGATGTACACACTTCGGCTGCAGCGCTGGTGAATCCCACCCGAGCGCGTCCTGCCCATCGCCTTTCCAGCGCGGCATCATGGCAAGGCACCCGGCACGGAACCCTGCATGTCCTCCACTGTTCACCACAAGCTGCGCATCGGCGCCGATCAGTTCACCGGCCAGAAGGTGGTCGACCAGCAGTTCCTGGAATGCGATTTCTCCGGCGCTGACCTCACCGCCACCGAGTTCGTGAACTGCGTTTTCTACGATGCCGACACGCGCACCGGGTGCCGTTTCAGTGGTGCCACGTTGAAGGAAGCCAGCTTCCGCCAGTGCGACATCAGCATGTGCAACTTCAACTTCATCAAGGCGCTGGGGCTGGAAATCAGCGAATGCCGCGCACAGGGTGCCGATTTCAGCAACGCCAGTTTCATGAACCAGATCACCACGCGCAGCTGGTTCTGCAGTGCCTTCATCAAGAAGAGCAACCTGCGCTATGCCAACTTCTCGCGGGTGACGCTGGAGAAGTGCGAGCTGTGGGAGAACCGCTGGGACGGTGCCAACGTGAGCGGCGCCAGTTTTGCAGGGTCGGACCTGTCCGGCGGCCAGTTCGATGGCGTCGACTGGAATTCCGCCAACTTCACCGATTGCGACCTGACCAACTCCGAACTGGGCGAACTGGACCTGCGCAGCACCAACCTGCGTGGCGCCACGCTCGATGTGCAGCAGGTCGCGCTGCTGATGCAGCGGATCGGCATCACCGTGGTGCCATGAGCGTGCGTCGCGGCGCTATACCGGTGTGGCCGGCGCATGTGCCACCCAGCCCTTGAAGCTGAAGCCGGCGTAGAACAGTTCCACGTTCTCGAAGCCGGCCTCCTGCAGCAGCGCCACTTCCTGTTCGGGTGAGAGCAGCGGCAGGCGTTCGGCGATCGCCTCGGCCGCGCGCTGTGTATCGGCACGTGGAATGCCGGAAGCCTCGGCGAACGCGGCGTAGCGCTGCAGCCAGCGATGCTTGCCGGCCGCGTCCTGCGGCACGCTGTGGTGCGCCACCACCAACGGCGCACCTGCGCGCAGCCGTTGCCGCAGTTCGCGCAGGGTGTGCAGGCGCTGTTCAACGGTGAGGAAGTGCAGGGTCAGCAGGCAGGTGGCGCCGTCGAAGACGGTGCGCGGGGCATCGTCGATGTAGCCTTCCAGCAGCGTCACCTGGGCCATCAACGGCCCCAGGGTCTGTTCGGCCAGCGCGAGCATTGGCGCGGCAGGATCGACGCCGAGCATCCGCCATTGCGGGTGCGCTTCTGCGAAGGCCTTGAGTTCCAGGCCGCCGCCTGCGCCGAGCACCAGCACCTGGCCATCATCGGGTACGTGTTCGGCCAGCAGCAGGTGGCTCATCTGCTGCAGTCCGAGGAAACCTGGTACCTGCCGCAGCGGGCCCTCCGCGTAGCGGGCCACGGCGTGGGGATCGGAGAAGGACATCGGAAGGATTCCTGCGGCAATGGCGAACATCCACTTTACCGTGCTCGGCAAGTGTCGATTGCACAGTGGCCCGCCTTTGCTTAAGGTCTGCGCCTGCATGCATTGAAGAGATCGGGAATGGACCCTCGCAGCCCCGCGATGCCATCGGCGGAAGCCTTCGAACTGGCGCTGACAATGCTGGGACGGGAGGGCGTGGATGAGGAGCAGGCCGAGCGGGCGCTGCTCGCGCTCGGCAGCGAACACTGGCAGATGCGCCGCCTGCTGGTGTGGTTGCCTGAAGCCTTCGCCATGGCCCTGATCGGTCATATGGAGCTGGGCGTGCAGCTGCCCGGTACCTTCACCGCCTCCGACGCACAGGGCGAGCTGCATGAACTGCCGCTCGACCGTGAGCCTGTATTCGCTGCCGGTCTCCAGCGCGCCCTGGCCATGTACCACGAAGGTCCACGCGCCGCGTTCCGGGCGATCTGCCAGCGCAGTTCGTCGCTCAATGCGATCGACAACGCCTTGAATACCGGCGCCGATCTGCGGGGCGCCGCGCTTTCGGGTCCGGAGCTTCTGGACATCCCGGCAGAGACCTACCTCGCCCATTGAGCCCGGGGTTTTCAGAGCGCGGGCTTCATCCCGTCTGCTTCCAGGCGATACAGGCCGGTCAATCGCCAGTCATCGTGTACACGCTGCAGCCGGTACTCATGGATGCGGACGCTTGAGCGGCGCTGTTGCGCGGTACGTATGGACGCTGCGTCGCCGAGGATCTGCACGGCCAGGACCTGTTCCATTTCCGGATCATGCGCTGACTCGACGCTGGGCCGGCGCATGACAGTGCGAGAGGTGCCCGGCAGGGCATAGTGCTCCACCAGCTTCGCGTACGACGCATCGGCCAATGCCTGGCCGCGCGATGGGCCATGCTCTGCCAGCCGTGCAAGCGAGGCCTTGTTCCATTCCAGGAAGTCGGACTGGAAGGCGCGCATGCGTACGACCGGCGTGCTGCCGCCCAGATCCAGCGCGCTGCGTTCGAAAACAAGAAGCGGCAGAACCTCGCCGAACCCCACGTCGCGGCCATAGCGGAAGCTGCGTTCGGCCTGCGGCCTGCCATTGCAAAGCAGTGCGACGCGACCGGGCTTGCTGGAATGAACCATCAAGTGCCGTTGAAAATAGCCCTGTACCGGCTCGGCATCCGTGTTGGACGCCCCCGGCGCGGTGATCTGCAGTTGGCAGTTGCCATCCGTGGGCGCATAGCCAGCGATCTGCAGCGAGCCGTCGGGTGGCCCGAAGGTGACGCAACCACTGGCCAGCCCGCAGACCAAGGTGATGCCGATCCATCGACGCATGCGGGCGCTCCTTGCCTGGATGGCTGGCAGGATAACGCACTCGGATGCTTCAGCTGTGCTGCTGCAACGCCTTCCCAAGCACCTGCCAGATCTTCGGGTCCTGGCACTGCGACACATTGAAGCGCACGTAGTCGGCAGCCCGCTGCGACTGGCTGAAGGCATTGCCCGGCGCCACCACCACGCCTTCGCGCAGGCACTGCCTGGCCACCGCCGATGCATCGCGGCCATCGGGCAGCTGGCACCACAGGAACAGCCCTGCATCGGGTTGCAGCCATGGCGTGATGCCCAGCTTCTGCACCTGCCGCAGCGTGTGCTTGCGCGCATCGGCCAGGCGCGTGCGCACCGCCTGCATGTGGCGGCGGTAGCCACTGTCGGTCAGTGCGATCTGCATCAGGTGCGCAGCCAGGTGCCCACCGCCGAAGCTGGTGGCCAGCTTCAGATCGGTCAGTGCCTCGATCCAGTCCGGGCGCGCGGCGATGTAGCCGCAGCGCGATGCCGCGGAAATGGTCTTTGAGAAACTGCCGACATGGATCACCCGCGACAATCCATCCAGCGCCGCCAGCCGCGGCGCCGGGCGCAGCTCGAAGTCGGCGAAGATGTCATCTTCGATGATGATCAGTTCGCTGTGTTCGGCCAGGCCCAGCAGGCGGTGTGCCGTGGTCGCCGACAGCACCGCGCCGGTCGGGTTGTGCAGCCCGGCGTTGGTGATGTACAGGCGTGGTGCGTGTTCCTGCAGCGCGCTGGCAAACACCTGCAGGTCCGGCCCAGTGTGCGTGTACGGTATGCCGATGGCCTGCACCTGATGGGCCTTCAACATCGCGTGGTAATTGAAATAGCTCGGGTCGTCGACCAGCACGCAGTCACCGGGCTTCAGCAGGAAGCGGCAGATCAGGTCGACCGCGTGCGTCCCCGATTCGGCCAGCAGCAACTGCTCCATCGACGCGTCGATGCCCAGCGTGGCCGCGCGTCGCTGCAGTGTCTGCCGCAATGCCGGCAGGCCCAGCGGTCCTGCATAGTCCACCAGC
>NZ_JBFTNR010000014.1:0-12966 GCF_056665995.1 Stenotrophomonas sp. 05L44_2 | reverse complement strand
CTGCTGCACCGCCACCTCGTCCACCGCCAGGCGCTGGGCCAGCTGCGGAAACGCGGGAAAGATGGTGTCGATCGAGAACGGACCGAACATGGCCAGGCCAGCGAGCAACAGGGCCATGCGGCGGGTGGAAGGAGCAACGGCGGCGGTCATCGGGCAAGCGTCCGGCAGGGCCATGCATGACACGCACGGCGGGCGCCGATCCCCTGCAGCAGGGACGGCGCCAGATGAATACGAGAATCCCACCATCATAGGTGGGGAATGCGCGCGATGCCATGCACGGATGCACAGAACGCACGCCCGGGCCATCGGCCATTCAGCCCCGTGAGGCCAGCCCGGGCCACCGTCAGGCGCCGGCAACGAGCTATAATCGGCGGGCAACACGGTGGGAGAAGCAGGTCACCGCTGCCGAAGGCGCAACGCCCGTAATCGCTCAGGCCCGATACCACCCGTAACAGAACTCTGGAGAGACCGGTTCGATCCGGCGCCGAAGGGGCACGAAGCTGCGGTTTTCCGCGCTTTTAAACTCTCAGGCAAAAGGACAGAGGGGCGCCCGCAGACCGCCGACCGGCGGCTTGTGCCCGTGCGTGTGCCCTTTCCTGACGGATCCTTCGCCATGTCCCAGAACACCCCTTCCCTGCGTGAGCTCGAGCACCATTCGGCGTTCGTCGAGCGCCACATCGGCCCCAACGATGCCGAGATCGCGCAGATGCTCGGCGTCATCGGCCACGCCTCGCTGGATGCGATGACCGATGCCATCGTGCCGGCCAAGATCAAGTCGCCGGCACCGCTGGCGCTGCCGGAGTCGATCACCGAAGTGCAGGCGCTGGCGAAGATCCGCGCGATCGCCGACAAGAACACCGTGCTGCGCAGCTTCATCGGCCAGGGCTACTACGGTACCCACACGCCGAACGTGATCCTGCGCAACATCCTGGAAAACCCGGCCTGGTACACCGCCTACACCCCGTACCAGGCGGAAATCTCGCAGGGCCGCATGGAAGCGCTGATCAACTTCCAGACCCTGTGCGCCGACCTSACCGGCATGGMMATCGCCAAYGCCTCGCTGCTSGACGAAGCCACGGCSGCCGCYGARGCGATGACSCTSGCCAAGCGCTCGGCCAAGTCGAAGTCGGACACCTTCTTCGTGCACGACGCCGTGCACCCGCAGACGCTGGAACTGCTGCGCACCCGCGCCGAGCCCATGGGCATCGTGCTGCGCGTGGGCACCCCGGCCGAAGCGCTGGAAGCGGAAGCCTTCGGCCTGCTGCTGCAGTACCCGGACACCTTCGGCCAGGTGGGCGACTACAAGGCGCTGGTCGATGCCGTGCACGCGCGCGGCGGCCTGGTGGCCGTGGCCACCGACCTGCTGGCACTGACCCTGCTGGCCGCCCCGGGCGAATGGGGTGCGGACATCGTGGTCGGCAACAGCCAGCGTTTCGGCGTGCCGTTCGGCTTCGGTGGCCCGCATGCTGCGTTCATGGCCTGCCGTGACGCCTACAAGCGTTCGATGCCGGGCCGCCTGATCGGCGTCTCGATCGACGCACAGGGCAACCCGGCCTACCGCCTGACCCTGCAGACCCGCGAACAGCACATCCGCCGCGAGAAGGCCACCTCCAACATCTGCACCGCACAGGTGCTGCTGGCGGTGATGGCCTCGATGTATGCCGTCTACCACGGTCCGGAAGGCCTGACCCGCATCGCCCGCCGCACCCATCGCCTGGCCGCCATCCTGGCCAGCGCGCTGCGCACTGCCGGTGTGCAGGTCGGTGCCGACTTCTTCGACACGCTGCACGTCACCGGTGTCGACGCCGACGCGATCCATGCCAAGGCCCGTGCCGCCGGCTACAACCTGCGTGCGATCGACAGCAGTTCGGTCGGCATCAGCCTGGACGAGACCGCCACCCGCGCCGACATCGTCGCCGTAGGCGCGCTGTTCGGTGCCACCGTTGATGTGGACGCGCTCGATGCCAGCACCGCCGATGCGCTGCCGGCCGGCCTGCTGCGCCAGTCCGCGTTCCTGACCCACCCGGTGTTCAACACCCACCACAGCGAGCACGAACTGCTGCGCTACCTGCGTTCGCTGGCCGACAAGGACCTSGCGMTSGACCGCASSATGATCCCGCTGGGCWSSTGCACCATGAAGCTCAACGCCACCGCCGAAATGATCCCGGTGACCTGGCCRGAGTTCTCGCAGATCCACCCGCTGGTGCCGGCCGAGCAGGCGCTGGGCTACAAGGAACTGATCGATTCGCTGGAAGCGATGCTGGTCGAGTGCACYGGCTACGACGCCGTCAGCCTGCAGCCGAACTCCGGYKCGCAGGGCGAGTACGCCGGCCTGCTGGCGATCCGCGCCTACCACCGCTCGCGTGGCGAAGATCACCGTGACATCTGCCTGATCCCGGATTCGGCGCATGGCACCAACCCGGCCTCGGCGCAGATGTGCGGCATGAAGGTCGTGGTCACCAAGACCGATGCCAACGGCAACGTCGACGTCGAAGACATCCGTCTCAACGCCGAGAAGTACAGCGACCGCCTGGCCGCGATCATGATGACCTACCCGTCCACGCACGGCGTGTTCGAGGAAGAGGTGGTGGAGATCTGCGAGATCATCCACAAGCATGGCGGCCAGGTGTACACCGACGGTGCCAACATGAACGCCCTGGTCGGCGTGGCCAAGCCGGGCAAGTGGGGTTCGGACGTTTCGCACCTGAACCTGCACAAGACCTTCTGCATCCCGCACGGCGGCGGCGGCCCGGGCGTTGGCCCGTGTGCGGTCAAGTCGCACCTTGCCCCGTTCCTGCCGGGCAAGCTGGGTGACAACGGTCCGGTCGGCATGGTCAGCGCCGCCAGCTTCGGCAGCGCCTCGATCCTGCCGATCAGCTGGATGTACATCGCGATGATGGGCACCGAGGGCCTGCGCAAGGCCACCCAGGTCGCCCAGCTCAACGCCAACTACATCGCCAAGCGCCTGGCCCCGCACTTCAAGACCCTGTACACCGGTCGCAACGGCCTGGTCGCGCACGAGTGCATCCTGGACGTTCGTCCGCTGGAGAAGACCAGCGGCATCGGTGCCGAAGACGTGGCCAAGCGCCTGATCGACTTCGGCTTCCATGCCCCGACCCTGAGCTTCCCGGTGGCCGGCACGCTGATGGTCGAACCGACCGAAAGCGAATCGCTGCACGAGCTGGACCGCTTCATCGACGCGATGATCCAGATCCGCGAAGAGATCACCGCGATCGAAGACGGCCGCCTGGACCGCGAGGACAACCCGCTGAAGAACGCCCCGCACACGGCCACGGCCGTGACCGCCAGCGAGTGGACCCACGCCTACCCGCGCGAGCTGGCCGCCTTCCCGCTGCCGAGCCTGAAGCTGCAGAAGTACTGGCCGCCGGTCGCCCGCGTCGACAACGTGTACGGCGACAAGAACGTGATGTGTGCCTGCATCCCGGTCGATGCCTACAAGGATGATGAAGTCGAGGCGTAAGCCATCGCGGCATCGGAAATGAGAACGGCCCGCGCAAGCGGGCCGTTCTTGTTTTCCGGTAGCGCCGGGCCATGCCCGGCGAGCGCAGCGGCAGAACGCGTCACGGGTCGGGCATCTGCCCCAGGCTCAACTGCCACGACACGCCGAAGCGGTCCTGCACCCAGCCGTAGCGGCTGCTGAAATCCTGCTCGCCCACCGGCATCAGCCAGTGCCCGCCGTCACCCAGCACGCGCGCGGCACGCTCGAATGATTCGGCGCCGGAACACTCGACGAACAGCGACATCGAGGGCGTGAAGGTGAAGTCGTGCACATCCAGGCTGTCAAAGCACAGGTAGTGGGTGCCGCCGAGCAGGAAAATGGCCTGGCGGACCTGCCCGGGCACGCCCGCGCCCGCCCCGTCCGGGTGGCGCTGCAGGGCCAGCAGGCGGAATTCGGCGAAGGCTTCGGCGTACAGGGCCAGCGCCGCTTCGGCCTGGCCGGTGAACATCAGGAAGGGACGGCTGCGCAGCATGCGGTGCTCCCGTTCGTCGGGCCGGTGATGGCCCACGCGATCAGGATGGCACGCGGAATGTGGGCGCGGCGTATCGGTAGCGCCGGGCCATGCCCGGCGGCCCCATCACGCCTCGCGCATGCGCCGGGCGATGGCGCTGCTGGCCGCGATGGTCGCCGTCAGCGCCACCATCGACAGGAACTGCAGGCGCGTATGCGCTTCACTCAGCAGCAGGCCGAAGATCAGCGCCAGGATCGCCAGCGCACAGACGGTCAGCCACGGGAAGCCTGCCATGCGGAACGGCAGGCGCGTGCCCAGACGGTCGGCGCGACGGCGCAGCACCAGCTGCGAGACCAGCGACAACGTCCACACCAGCAGGCAGGTGGAACCGACGATGTTCAGCAGCACCGGCAACACCTTGTCCGGGAACAGCAGTTCCATGATGGTGGCAGCAAAGCCGAACAGGACGCTGGCCAGCACCGCGATCACCGGCACCTGGCGCGGATCGGTCCAGCCCAGCACGGCCGGTGCTTCGCGGCGTTGCGCCAGCGAATACATCATGCGCGARGCGCCRTAGAGGTTGGCATTGAGCGCYGACAGCAGSGCRATCACCGCGATCAGGGTGATGGCRGTGGCCGCGCCCGGGATATTGGCGACATCGAGAACCGCGGCGAACGGCGACTTCAGCGCTTCGCTGGTCCACGGCACCACGGCGATGATCACGCTCAGCGAACCGATGTAGAACACCAGGATGCGCCAGGCCACGGTGCGGATGGCACGGGCGATGCTGCGCTCGGGGTCTTCGGTCTCCGCCGCAGCGACGGCCACGATTTCGGTGCCACCGAAGGCGAACACCACCACCAACAGCGCCGCGCCGATGCCGGCCAGGCCCTTCGGTGCGAAGCCACCATGCTCGGTGAAGTTGCTCAGGCCCGGCGAGGCCACCTGCGGCAGCCAGCCCATCAGCAGCGCCACGCCCACGGCGATGAAGGCCAGGATCGCCGCCACCTTGAGGATGGCGAACCAGAATTCGAACTCGCCGAAGTTCTTCACCCCGAGCAGGTTGATCGCGGTGAAGAACAGCATGAAGGCCAATGCCGCCATCGGTACCGGCACCACCGGCCAGACCGTGGCCAGCAATCCGGCCGCACCCAYTGCCTCGGCGGCGATCACGATGACCAGCTGCACCCACCACAGCCAGCCCACGGTGGCACCGGCGGTGGCGCCCATGGCATCGGCCGCATACACCGAGAACGCACCGCTGGTCGGCTTGGCCGCGGCCATTTCGCCCAGCGCGTTCATCACGATGATCACCAGCGCACCGGCCACCAGGTAGGACACCAGCACCGCCGGGCCGGCCGCCTGCACGCCCASGCCGGAGCCGAGGAACAGGCCGGCGCCGATGGCGCTGCCCAGCCCCATCATGATCAGCTGGCGTGGCTTGAGCGAATGGCCGAGGCGGGAGGGCGAAGCGGTCGTATCGGGGGTGGCGGGCATCGGCAGGGCTGGCGGCGGCTACAAGGGCGACACCTTACCGTGTCCAGCCGCCGCGGGGATAGGCACAGCGCAGCAGGAAACTCAGGCCGGTACCGGCTCGCCGACATTGCCGCCGATACGGGCGCGGTAGGCGCGCGGGGAGAAACCGGTTTCAGCCTTGAACTTGCGGGTGAACGCGCTCTGGTCGCTGAAACCGCAGGCCTGGCCGATGCAGGCAATGCTCTCGTTGCCATGCAGCAGGTGCATGGCCATCTGGATCCGCAGCCGGGTCAGCACCTGCTGCGGCGTCATCTGGAACACCTTGCGGAAGCTGCGCTCCAGCTTGGACAACGAGAACCCGGTGATGTCCAGCAGCGTCTGCATCCGCACGTTCTCGGCGTAGTGCGTATTGAGGTGGGCCAAGGCCAGACGGAGCTGCTCGTACTGGGTCCCCAGGCTGTCCTTCTGGCCGAGGTCGCGGGAAATGCCGATCAGCCCCTCGACCTGCCCGTCCACCAGCAGCGGGCGTTTGCAGGTCAGGCACCAGCCCGGTTCGCGGTTGGCGAACAGGTGCAGCTCCATCAGGTTCTCGATCACCTCGCCGGACAGCACGCGTGCGTCCTGGTCGACATAGTCCGCACTCAGGCCGGTGGGGTAGATCTCGGCCGCGGTGCGTCCGATCACGTCCTTGCGCGCACGCAGGCCCAGCCGTCGCAGCATGGTCTGGTTGACGTAGGTGTAGCGGCCCTGGCGATCCTTCATGAAGAACAGCACGTCCGGAATGGCGTCGAACAGGGCTTCGATGTCGGCGGGTTCGACTCGCATGCGGCAAGCATACCCGAGCCGCCGATTTGTCTGCGCGTTCACTCCCACGGGACCGTGCATTAACGCCGGCGGCGCCACTGTCTGGAGTCTGCCCCCCTACCCGCTCCAGGAGATCCTCCATGGCCGCCAGCAAGCCGACCGGCAAGCGCGCTCCCGCCACCACCTCCGCCGACCCTGACAGCCGCGGCCAGGGCGATGAACTGCATCCGCTCGCAGGAGGCGCCCATCCGGTACTGACCAGCAACCAGGGCATTCCGGTTGCAGACAACCAGAACTCCCTGCGCCAGGGACCGCGTGGACCCACCCTGCTGGAAGACTTCCTGCTGCGCGAGAAGATCACCCACTTCGACCACGAGCGTATTCCCGAGCGCATCGTCCATGCACGCGGTTCGGCCGCCCACGGCTTCTTCGAACTGACCCGCTCGCTGGGCAAGGTGACCCGGGCGAAGATCCTCACCGAGGTCGGGGTGAAGACGCCGGTGTTCACCCGCTTCTCCACGGTTGCCGGCGGCGCCGGCTCGGTCGACACCCCGCGCGACGTGCGCGGCTTYGCSRTSAAGTTCTACACCRRSGARGGCAACTGGGAYCTGGTSGGCAACAACAYYCCSGTGTTCTTCATCCAGGACGCGATCAAGTTYCCCGACCTGATCCATGCGGTGAAGATGGAACCGGACCGCGCCTTCCCGCAGGCAGCCAGCGCACACGACACGTTCTGGGATTTCGTCTCGCTGATGCCCGAATCGATGCACATGATCATGTGGGCGATGAGCGACCGCACGATTCCGCGCTCGCTGCGCACCATCGAAGGCTTCGGCATCCACAGCTTCCGCCTGCTGGATGAGGAAGGGAACTCCACCTTCGTCAAGTTCCACTGGCGGCCGAAGCTCGGGCTGCAGTCCACCGTCTGGGACGAGGCGCTGAAGCTGCAGGCCGCCGACAACGATTTCCACCGCCGCGACCTGTTCGAGGCGATCCAGCGCGGCGACTTCCCCGAGTGGGAGCTGGCCGTGCAGCTGTTCACCGAAGAACAGGCCGATGGCTTCCCGTTCGACCACCTGGACCCGACCAAGATCATCCCCGAGTCGCTGGTGCCGCTGCAGGTGATCGGACGCATGGTGCTGGACCGCTGGCCGGACAATTTCTTCGCCGAGACCGAGCWGGTCGCCTWCTGCCCRGCCAACRTSSYGCCGGGCATCGAYTTCASCRAYGAYCCGCTGCTGCAGGGGCGRYTGTTCTCCTATCTGGATACCCAGCTGATCCGCCTGGGCGGACCGAACTTCAACCAGATTCCGATCAACGCACCGAAGTGCCCGTTCGCCAACCATCAGCGCGATGGCCACATGCAGATGCAGGTGCCGAAGGGGCGCGTGGCCTACGACCCCAGTTCGCTGCAGGAAGACAGCCCGCGCGAGACGCCCGCCGGTTTCCGCAGCCACGCCAGCGCCGATGATGGGCGCAAGGGCCGCACCCGCGCGGAGAGCTTTGCCGACCACTACAGCCAGGCGCGGATGTTCTTCCGCAGCCTGGAAAAACCGGAACAGGCGCACCTGGCCTCGGCGCTGGTGTTCGAGCTGTCGAAGGTGGAAACGGAGAAGGTGCGCGTGCGCACCGTCAGCCATCTGCGCAACATCGACGAAGGCCTGGCCAAGCGCGTGGCCGACGGGCTGGCACTGGGCACGCTGCCCGCCCCGGCACCGACGGCAACCCCTGCACAGGACCTGCCCGCCGCACCCGAGGTCCGCGTGATCGGCCGCAACAAGCCCCTGCTGCAGGGGCGCTGCATCGGCATCCTGTTCGACGAGGGCTCCGATGCACGGGTGATCGCCAATCTGCGCAAGTCCGCCGAAAAGGCCGGCGCCAGCGTCAAGCTGGTCGCGCCGAAAATTGGCGGTGCCACGCTCAGCGACGGCAAAACGCAGGCCGCCGATGGACAGCTGGCCGGTACCCCGTCGGTGGTGTTCGACGCAGTGGCGGTCGTGCTGAGTGCCGACGCCGGCAAGGCCTTGGCCAAGGAAGCGGCAGCCGTGGGCTTTGTCAGCGATGCCTGGGCGCACCTGAAAGCCATCGCCAGTGACGAAGGCGCACAGGCCCTGTTGAAGGCAGCGCGCGTCGGCAACGATGCCGGCACCGTGGAGGCCGAAGACAGCAAGGCCTTCCTCGCCGCTGCCGCCACCCGCCAGTGGGCACGCGAGCCGAAGCTGCGCCTGCTGGCCTGACCATCCGACAGGAGAATCCCCATGCCCCGTGGTGACAAATCCGCCTATACCGACAAGCAGAAGCGCCAGGCCGAGCATATCGAAGAGAGTGAGCGCGAACGCGGTGCCAGTGAAGGCACCGCCGAGCGCATCGCCTGGGCCACCGTGAACAAGCAGGATGGTGGTGGAAAGCGCAGCGGCAGCGCGCGCCAGGCAACGAAGAAGGTGGCCAGAAAGACAACGGCGAAGAAGGCTTCCGCAAGCAAGGCGACTGCAAAGAAGGTGGCGAAGAAGACCGCTGCGAAGAAGACGCCTGCGAAGAAGGCCGTCACCAGGAAGACTGCTGCAAAGAAGGCGGTGAAGAAGGCCCCTGCGAAGGTCCCTGCAAAGAAGGCAGCCGCCGGGAAGGCAACGCAGAAGAGCGCCTCACGCAGCACCGCAGCGAAGAAGGCCGCGAAGACCCGTGCAGCAAAAAAGGCGGTACGCAAGACCGCGGCGAAGAAGGCCGCACGCACCCGCGCCGGCAGTTAGCCGGTAGCGGGCAGCGCCCTCACCCAACCGGCCACCACCGCGGCGGCCGGTTCGGCACAGGCCTGCAGCAGCAGATGCGGCCCGTCCAGGGCCACGTGCCGCGCGTCCGGCAGCAGGGTCTGCAGCTCGGCTACGCTCGGTGGCCACAGCAGCCGGTCATGACCCGCCTGCAGGCACAGCGCCGGCACCCCGATCTGCGGCAGCAATGCGCGTACGTCCACCCGCAGGGTCGCTGCGGCGCGCTGCCGCAACGTGGTCGCTGGAACCTGAGCCAACGCAGCGCGCAGCATCGACATGTGCTCGCCGGTGCGCCACCGCCCCAGCAGCAGGCGCGCCAGCATCGCCACGGGAGGCACCGGCCAGGCCGGTGACAGCAGTGCCGCGCCGGCTGCCGGCAATGGCACGGGCCGGCGCGCAAAGGTCGCGGCCAGCACCAGTCCGCGCAGCGCTGCGGGCTGGCGCGCGGCCAGCTCGACTGCCAACGGCCCCGAGAAGGACTCGGCAAGCAGGATGAAGGGGTGGCGGGGCAGCTGCGGCCACAGCCATCTGGCAAGCGTGGCGTAATCCTGCCCGCCCTGCGCAGGCAGCGCGATCGCCTGCGTCGTCAGCCCATGAGCCTGCAGTGCGGACAGCAACGGGGTCGACATGCTGCCGGTGCCATCCAAGCCCGGCAGCATCAGTACGTGCAGCGGCGCGGCCGACGCGGCATCACAGCCCTGTTTTTTCCTCACGTCCCGTTCCCATGCCAGCTCCTTTGCTGGCAAGCATCGCCCGGATCGGCAGGCGAAGGAACCTCTTCCTGGCTCTCCCTCTGCTGTGCCGGCCAAGGTTGCGCGATACTGCCGGCTCCGCCGCAGGATGCGGCTACCAAGGAGAGCGTTGATGCGAGGGACCTACGCACTGGCCATGATGGCCCTGATGCTGCCACTGACCACCTTTGCCAGCGATGGCTGGATAAATGGCGACGGCAAGGCGGTGCCGCAGACCGATGCCATGAAATCCAGCGATGGCTTTGCGGCATCCCTGCTGGTCACCTCCGACGCCGACTGGCGGGGCAAGTGGGAAACTCCACCGGAGAGCACTCCCAGCTTTACCGAGGCCAGCGAAGTCCACCTGGGCGGAGAATTGTTCCTGCTGACATTCCTGTCCAACCCGCAACTGGATGAGAACCGCGTACCCAAGGTGCACTGCGATCTGCGCATGCTTCGCCCGGACGGCAGTACCAGTGTCGACGAACGCGATGTTCCCTGCTTCACTGCCGCCCTGCCCGGCCCGCCAACCCTGCTGTACATGACCAGTGTGCAGCTGAAGTTCGTCGCCGAGGCAGGTGACCCGAAGGGCACGTGGACCGCGCAGGTGGTGGTCAGGGATCTGTTGCGGAATGTAAGCCTGCCCCTGCAGGCCCGCTTCGACGTCCGTTGACAGGAGGCCTGCAGATGAAGATGCGACGACTTCTGAGCTGGACAGGCCTTGCGCTGTGCGTGGTCTACCTGCTGTTGACCRCGTGGCTGGTCCACGGCGCGCAGACAGACGCCGACCCGAAGGGTACCTACATCCTGATGGCACTCCCCATCACCCTGCAGTCTGCCGCGCTTGATGCCATCGGCGCAGGCAGCCTGTTGTACGGCAAGCCCTGGTCGACCGCGTATGCGGTGCTGGTTCCGCCAACCCTGCTGTTGCTGTACGCGGCCGGTTGGTTGATCGAACGCTCGGCACGCGGGCGCTAGCGGAACTCAACCGTTGCGTGCATCGACGCCCTGCATGCGGGTCATCGCATGCAGGGCGCCACCCAACATCGCGCTGTCGCTGGCTTACGCCGCGCGTGCAGGCAGGCTGGGCATGCGTGCCCCCTGCTCCAGCTGGAACACCGACACCGACGTGGTCAGCGCATGCGCCTGCTCTTCCAGCGCGCGGCTGGCAGCGGTCGCCTCTTCCACCAGCGCAGCGTTCTGCTGGGTCACCTGGTCCATCTGCACCACCACCTGGTTGACCTGCTCGATGCCGGCCGCCTGTTCCTTGCTGGCGGCGGCGATGTCGCTCATCAGCTGGGTGGTACGCGAGCTCGCCTGGGCCACGCGGGCAATGGCGGCTTCCGATTCCACGGTCACGGCCAGACCACTCTGCACCTTGGCAGCGGCGTCCTCGATCAACTCCTTGATCTCCTTGGCAGCGACACCGGCACGCTGTGCCAGCGTACGCACTTCGCTGGCCACCACCGCAAAGCCGCGTCCCTGTTCGCCGGCACGCGCCGCTTCCACTGCAGCGTTCAGCGCCAGGATGTTGGTCTGGAAGGCGATGCCATCGATCACCGTGGAGATTTCCGAAATGCGCGCCGAAGACTGGTCGATCTCGCCCATCACCGTGGCCATCTGCGCCATGGCCTGCTCGGTCTCGCGCACGGCAACGCCGGCCGCATGCGCTTCGCTGTCAGCCTGGCGTGCCAGTTCGGCGTTCTGGCGCACGGTCGAGGTCAGCTCTTCCATCGAGGCGGCAGCCTCTTCCAGATTCGCGGCCTGTTGCTCGGTACGGCGCGACAGATCGTTGTTGCCGGCCGCCAGTTCCTGTGCCGCGTTGTTGATGCTGTCGGCGGCCACCTGGATGCCACGCACGATTCCGGTCAGCTGCGTGGTGGTGGCATTGGCATCGTCACGCATGCGCGCGAACACGCCCTCGTACTCGCCCTCCATGCGCGCGGTGAGGTTGCCATGCGAGATGGCGCGCAGCACGTCGGAGACATCGGCGATGCTGGCCTGCGAACTGGCCATCATGCCGTTGAGGTGGTTCACCATCGCCTGGAACTGGTACTGGAATGCCGCGGCGTCGCCACGCACGCTGAAATCGCCAGCGCGCGCGGCACGGGCCAGTTCATCGATCTGCGCGTTGATCGCCATCAGGCTCTGCTTCACCGCCGCCAGGGTACGGGTCAGCGTGCCCTTCTCACCCGGGTACTCGGGCAGATCGCGGCTGAGGTCGCCGATGGCATAGCGCTGCATCACCTCGGCCATCAGCAGCTGCACCTGCACGTGTGATTCGACCAGGTGGTTGGTGGCCTGCACCATGCGGCCGAAGTCGCCGGGGAACGCACTGGCGTCCATCCGGTAACGGATCGCGCCGGCTTCATGCTGCTCGGCCATCTGCAGCTGCGCGCCGATGGCGGCCTGAACGCTCTGGCGCACGCTGGCCATGGCCTCGCCGAGCTGGGTCAGCTCGTCACGGCCACCCAGGCGGAATTCCTGGTCCAGTTCACCCTTGGACAGGCGCTCGGCCAGCTGCACTGCACGCGCCAGCGGGCCGGTCATGCTGCGACCGATCAGTACCGATGCGGCGATGCCTGCCAGCAGCGCCACGCCACCCAGCACCAGCAGCTGCAGCAGGCTGCGCTCGCCCAGGCGGATCGCCTCGGCAGCGGCCTCGCGGCTTTCCTTTTCTTCATAGGCCACGCCATCGGCCAGCGCCTTGTTCCAGCCATTGGCCGCTTCCTGCACCGGGCCCAGGGTCAGCGCCACGGCGCCGGGGAAATCGCCCTGTTCCATCAGTTCGCTGGTCTGCTTGTTGAGCGGACGGGCGAGCGCGCGCTTGGCGGCGATGGTCTCGCCGATCACCTTGCCTTCGGCATCGCCGGGCAGGGCCTGGTAGGCCGTCCAACTGGCCTCGTAGCGCTTGACCAGAGCGGCGATGCGCTGCTCGTCGTTGGCACGGTCTTCGCCCTGGCGGATCAGCATCTCGCGTCGCACGACCATCATCTGGTTGTTGGCATCAAGCATCTCCGACAGCAGCCGCACCTTGGCTACGCCGACCTCGACCACCTGCTCCATCGCGCGCTTCTGCACCATGGTGGCGGTGGCACCGGTAGCGACCACGGCGGCAACCAGCAGCAACAACAGGCCAAAGCCAAGCCCAAGACGCCAGGCGACCCTGACGTTCCTCAAGTAGTTCATGGGGTGAATCCAAAACGGGGGGGATGCGCC
>NZ_JBFTNR010000013.1:0-13181 GCF_056665995.1 Stenotrophomonas sp. 05L44_2 | reverse complement strand
CTCATGCTTTTCTCACACTGACTTCGCCGGCATGCAGCAGGCGCTCGCGGCCATCGATGCGCACGCGCAGCGCGCCATCGTCAGCCAAGCCGAGCGCGGTACCGTGCTGCCATTCGCCATCCAGCTGCACGCGCACTTCGCGCCCGGCCAGCATGTCGAACGCTGCGTAACGCAGCAGGAACGGCGCCAGCCCTTCCCGGTCGAATTCCTCCAGCGCCGGTAGCAGCCGTGCCAGCACCGCGGCCACCACCGTGTTGCGATCCACCGACGCGCCGGCCAGTGTGTCCAGGTCCACCCACGGCTGGGTGATCTGTTCGGCGAAGGCCGGCGGCATGTGCACGTTGATGCCGATGCCGATCACTGCACGCGCCGGGCCGGCGTATTCGCCACCACCCTCGGCCAGCAGGCCCACCAGCTTGCGGCCATCGACCAGCACGTCGTTCGGCCACTTCAGCTGCGCCTGCGTGTAGCCCAGGTCGTGCAGGGCTTCGGCCACGGCGACGCCGGCGACCAAACTCAGCCCGGCCAAACGGCCCAGGCCACCCTCGAACAGGCGCAGCACCGACAGATACACATGGGCGGCCAGCGGCGACGCCCAGGTGCGCCCGCGACGGCCACGGCCGCCAGTCTGGCGCTCGRCCAACAGGACGCTGACACCGCGCTGGGGCGCGCTGCAGCGCAGCAATTCGGCGTTGGTGGAGTCCACCGTCCAGGCCACCTGCAGGTCGTGCAGCAGTGCTGCGGCCTCCTTGGGCAGGCCGGCGCGGATGGCCCCGGCGTCCAGCAGGTCGACCGGCCGGGTCAGCCCGTAGCCCTCGCCTGCGCGACCTTCAACCTCGACGCCAGCGGCCCTAAGCCCTTGAATTCGCTTCCAAATGGCGGCCCGGGTCTGGCCCAGCTCACGGGCCAGGGCGTCGCCGGACAGGCGACCGGCAGCGAGTTTGGCCAGCAATTGGCGATCGTCCACGGCAGCCTCCACAAGGTCAGGACGGAATTATGCGGGAAACCCGCCAGCGGCGCCCGCCGGCCCCGGTTCCGGCGGGCTTCCAATCTGGCKCCGGGTTCGGGCTAGAATCGGGAACTCACCTTCCCTTAACGTGGATGTCGTCAATGCGCCGTTATGCCCATTGCCTGATCCTGCTGACGATGCCCTTCGCGGCRTCTGCMACAGCAGCGCTTGATGACAGCCGTGGCGCCTGCGTCTACTCGGCCAGCGATGCAGCCTCGCAGCGCACGCCGACCACCGCGCCGACAGCGACGGCCGCCAAGCCGGCACCGGTACGTCCGGCCGCCGCGACCAGCAGCGGCGGTGGCGGTGACGACGATGTACTGCAGCGCATCCGTGCGCCGAAGTGGCACAGCTACCTGCCGGGTATGTTCCGCTGATCAAGTCGTTGCTGCAGTGGTTGCGGCCCGCGCCGCGACCGATCGAAGACGCACACTGGAACGATGCCTGCCACCGCGCAGCGTGGTTGCGCGGCCTGGACGACGAACGGCATGCACGCCTGCGCGCGCTGACCACGCGCTTCCTGCATGAGAAGACCATCTCCCCCATCGGCGACCTGCAGCTGCAGCCGGCCGATGGCGTGCTGCTGGCCGCACTGTGCTGCCTGCCGCTGCTGGAGTTCGGCGAGGTGGGGCTGGAAGGCTGGTCGCAGCTGATCGTCTACCCCGATGCGTTCCGCGTGCATCGCAGCCATATGGACGCCGCCGGCGTACTGCATGAGTGGGATGACGAGCTGATCGGCGAGTCGTGGGACAGCGGTCCGCTGATTCTTTCGTGGGCCGATGTGCAGGCCGACCTGGCGGCACCGCATGAGGGTTACTGCGTGGCCGTGCATGAGATGGTGCACAAGCTGGATGCGCTCGACGGTGCGATGGACGGCACGCCACCGTTGCCGCGTGCGTGGCAACGCGAGTGGGCAGCTGACTTCCAGAGATCGTACGACGCGTTCTGTGCGCAGGTGGATGCCGGCGTGGAAACACGGATCGATCCGTATGCGGCCGAGGCGCCGGAAGAGTTCTTCGCGGTGGCCAGCGAGTACCACTTCTCTGCGCCGGACCTGCTGGCCGAAGCGTTGCCGGAGGTGGCTGCGCATCTGCGGCGGTTCTATGGTGAGCCGCCGGCAATGGTCGGGTGATTCATCCGTCCGCCGGGCATGCCCGGCGCTACCCGAGGGTCTACGTCGACCGGATCGGGTTGCAACGGATCGTTACGGCCCCGGCGGCAGCCGCACTTCGAAACGGGCGCCGCCCAGTTCGCTGGAACGGGACACCTGCAGCTCGCCGCGGTAGTCCTTGATCAGGTCCTGCACGATCGACAGGCCGATGCCGTGGCCCTGTACGCGCTCATCGCCGCGCACGCCACGCTGCAGCACCTTGCCGATGTCCTCCGGAGCAATACCCGGGCCATCGTCATCCACCGCCAGCAGCAGACCGGCGCGACGCGCATTCGGCGCCGGCAACGGCTGCGCGGTCAGCAGCACGCGGCGCTTGGCCCACTTGAACGCGTTCTCCAGCAGGTTGCCCAGCAGCTCCTGCAGGTCGCCCGGTTCGCCGTGGAAGCGCGCGGCCGGGTCGATGTCGAATTCGCACAGTACGCCCTTGGACGCATAGACCTTCTCCAGGCCGCGCACGATTTCCTCGGCGTTGGATTCGATCGGCAGCGGTGCCGAGAACAGCTTGTGGCCCGACGAGGCCGCGCGTRCCAGCTGGTAGGACACCAGGTTGTTCATGCGCTGCAGCTGCACGTCCAGCTCTTCGCGCAGGGCGCCATCGCCAGCGCCGCTGTCCATCTGCGTACGCAGCACCGCAATCGGCGTCTTCAGGCTGTGCGCCAGGTCGGCCAGGGTATTGCGCTGGCGTTCCAGGTTCTCACGCTCGCCCTCGATGAAGGCATTGATGCTGTCGGTCAACGGCTCAAGCTCGCGCGGGTGGCGCTCGCTCATGCGCTCGGTCTCGCCGCGCTGGACCTTGGTCAGTTCGGTGATCACCCGCCGCAACGGGCGCAGGCTCCACTGCAGGATGACTGTCTGCAGCAGCAGCAGGATCAGGCCGATGCCGCCCAGGTAGAACCAGACCCGGCTGCGGAACACGCGCAGCTGCGCGCCCAGCGCGCGCGAGTCTTCCATCACGTAGATGGTGTACGGGAATTCGGTGGCCGGGTCGGCGTCGGCATCCCACACCAAGCCTAGGCCATAGCGATACACCGAGCCCTGGCTGCCGTCGATCTGGATCATCGGCAGCGGGCCTTCGAATACTTCCTGGCGCGGAGCCAGCAGGCYGCCGCCGACGGTGGGCAGCATCGGGCCTTCGGCGGACATCGAATTGYCCTTGCCGTCGGGCATGACGACCTGCAGGTACAGGCCGCTGCCGGGCACGTCGAAACGCGGATCCGGCGGCTGCTCGCGGATGTACAGCGAGCGGTCGCGGGTGAAGTCGATGCCGGCCGCATAGGCGGTGGCATAGTTCTTCAGGCGCTCGCGCAGGTTCGCCTTCGCCGTATCGGCGAAGGCGGCATCAAGCGCGTAACCGGCCAGGGCCAGGAACGCGACCAGACCCACTGACGCGGCGAACATCTGGCGCGCCTGCAGAGAGCGCGGCCGCCAGCGTCGGAAGAACCACAGACGGCCGGACATCGTTTATCGCCTGTTGAAGGCCTCAGCCCTCGTTACGCGGAATCGCGAAGCGGTAGCCACGACCGCGTACGGTCTCGATCGGCTTCAGTTCGCCATCCGGGTCCAGCTTCTTGCGCAGGCGGCCGATGAACACTTCCAGCACGTTCGAGTCACGATCGAAGTCCTGCTGGTAGATGTGCTCGGTGAGGTCGGCCTTGGAGACCAGTTCACCGGCATGCATCATCAGGTACTCCAGCACCTTGTACTCGTAGCTGGTGAGGTCGACATTGCTGCCGGCCACGCTGACGGTCTGCGCTGCCAGATCCAAGGCAACCGGACCGCATTCCAGGGTCGGCTTGCTCCAGCCGGCGGCGCGGCGCAGCAGCGCGTTGACGCGGGCCAGCAGCTCTTCSACRTGGAACGGCTTGACCAGGTARTCGTCGGCGCCSTGCTTSAGGCCYTCGACCTTGTCCTGCCAGCTCGAACGCGCGGTCAGGATCAGCACCGGGAACTTCTTGCCTTCGTCGCGCAGCGCCTTGATCAGCTCCATGCCCGACATCTTGGGCAGGCCAAGGTCGATGATGCCGACGTCGAACGGCACTTCGCGGCCCATGTACAGGCCTTCTTCGCCGTCCTGCGCTGCATCGACGGCAAAACCTTCGCGCTTGAGCCGGGCTGCCAGGGTCTCACGCAGCGGGGCTTCGTCTTCGACCAGAAGGATACGCATGAACTCTCCCTAGTGTGCTGGGTGCGGCCCGGAGGCCTGTGGGTACGGGTTGATAGCGACAACTATCCCTGTTCAGGGGTTATCGCCGCGTAGTGATGACATATCCGACCGCGGCGTGCGCGGCTGTGAACGTGCCGGGGCGGGGTCGTCCATGTAGCGGACCCGACCGCGGTCGTCCATGTATTTGACCCGGTTGATGTCACGACCATCGAACGGCACACGCTCGGCGCCCAGGATGTGGCCACCGGTGGTGCGCTGCACGCGGCGCACGGCATCGGACAGCGAGCGCTCGTTGCTGGCGCCACGGCCTCCACGCTCCATCATTTCTGCGCGCCCCTGTTCCCGCTGCGGGTCCTGCGCCAGCGCCGAAGACAGCGGGGCAGCCGCCAGGACCACGCAGGTGGCCAAGGCAATACAGCGGTGGAAGGGAGCGGAAGACATCGATGCGATCCTAGCCGAGCACGGCGATTCGTTCAAAAGTCGTAAATCCGGGCACCGGAATGGAACCCGGCGTTTTACAAATCTTTTGCAAATTCTTGGTTTCGGGCAGTGAATCCGGTCTGAACTTTTCCAGATGCTCCAGACCGTTGTTCAGCTAAGTGAACATTCGGGACGAAACGGCCGCCCTTGTCAAGTCAGGAATGTGACTGACGTCACGCAGCGGCGCGATCGGCTTCGCGTTCGGTGACTGCCAGCGCCTGCTCGATCAACGTCCAGTCGGCACCGGGACGATGGGCGCCCTCGCTCAGCACCTGGCGGAATGCGCGGCCGCCGGGCTGGCCGTGGAACAGGCCGAGGATGTGGCGGGTGATGTGCTTGAGGGCCAGGCCCTCGCCCAGGCGGGCTTCGATGTACGGGCGCAGTGCGCGCAGCAGCTCGCCGCGCGGACGCAGTGGCGCGCCGGTCTGCAGCGCTTCCAGCTGATGCAGCAGGTAGGGGTCGTGGTAGGCTGCGCGACCGAGCATGACGCCATCGACGTGCGCGGCCTGCGCCTGCACCGCCTCGATGCTGGCCAGGCCACCATTGAGCACCACCGGCAGTGCCGGGCGCTCGTGCTTCAGCCGGTAGGCCCAGTCGTACTTCAACGGCGGAACCTCGCGGTTCTCCTTCGGCGACAGGCCCTTCAGCCAGGCATTGCGGGCGTGCACCACCACCATCGCGGCGCCGGCCTCGACCTGGCGGTCGACGAAACTGGCGAATACCTCGTAGTTGTCGTCTTCGTCCACGCCCAAGCGGCATTTCACCGTCACCGGGATGTCCACTGCCTCGACCATGGCCGACACGCATTCGGCCACCAGCACCGGCTCGCGCATCAGGCAGGCACCAAAGCGCCCGGCCTGSACSCGGTCGGASGGGCAGCCGCAGTTGAGGTTGACCTCGTCRTAGCCCCAATCGGCGGCGATGCGCGCGGCCTGCGCCAGCAGCGCCGGATCGCTGCCACCGAGCTGCAGTGCCAGCGGTTGTTCGCTGGCATCGAAACCGAGCAGGCGCTGGCGATCGCCATGGATGACCGCATTGGCGTGCACCATTTCGGTGTACAGCCGCGCACCCGGCGCCAGCAGGCGGTGGAACACCCGGCAATGGCGGTCGGTCCAGTCCATCATGGGAGCGACGGACAGGCGCAGGGAATCAGCGTAACGGGCGGTGGCGGACGTCATCGGGCGGTTGATCGTGGAGACTGGCATTGCCAGTGAGATCAATAGTTTACACCGGGCGGATGAATGGCGGCGGGCAGCCGGGGATGCAGGCCGGGTTGCCGCTGCCGCCCTTGCGTGGGGATACTCGGTACGCGAGTTCCTGTTGCACCGCATCTGTTGGAAGGGAAGCCACAATGAAACCGACTGCATCCTCGCTGGCGGGCTCTGGCCTCGCCTGCCTCACCCTGCTGACGGTGCTGGCTTTGGGCAGTGGTTGCAGCAGCGTCCGCGACGCACGCCTCGCCGAAATCAGGCCGGGCCCACGATGCGACCTCACCGAAGGCGCCACCTTCGACAACCGGCCGTCCTACCTGTCGGAAGGACAGGAAAATGCGCCCGTCGGCGCGCTTTCCAGGCTCTTTGGCGTCTACAACAAGGACATCCACCAGGTCACGATCCGCCAGGAGGCGAGCCGGCTGGTGGCCCGCTTCCATGCCGCCGACGGCACCGGCATCGAGGCTGCAGGCAGCGCTGCCAGCAAGAGCTACAGCGCCGAAGGAGAACAGCTGGTCATCAACCGGTGGTCATCGTGCAAACCGGGCGAGGCCGGCGCCGGCTGCGTCTGGTCACGCGTGGAACTGTCCTGCACGGTGGAAAACGATCTGGTGGTGAAGCAGGTGGACGGAGGCGCGGTCCTGCTGGCCCTGATCATCCCGATGGGCCAACGCAGGACCCAGTTCGGGGTGTACCGGCGGGTCGACCCTGCAGAATGAATCGACAGAAGGCCCCGGGTCGTTGGGCCCGGAGACTTCGGCCACAGTGCAGCAGGCTTACAGGCCGCGGTTGCGCACCTGCTCCTGCTGCTGTTCCTGCACGCGCTGGTTGAACTGGACATCCAGTTCCTCGGTCTGGCGGGTGCTGGCCTCGACCGACTGCGACACGGCCTGTCGGCTGTCGACGAAGGTGCGCTGCGCAGCAGGGTCGCCGACATTGCCCTGCACGGCGAACAAGCCGCTGCCATCCGGGCGTGCGACCACATGGTCGATCTGGCGCATGCCGGCGACCTTGCTCTCGTAGGCCAGCTGGCCGGCGGCGCGTTCGGTTTCCTGCGCATTGGCGAACAGCGGGCACAGGCCAGCCTGCACGCGCTGCTGCTGCAGCTCCTGTAGTTTCTCCAGGGCCTGGTTGAAGCGCGGATTCTCGGCATGCGAAGGATCGCGCATGCTGGGCGCTGCCGGTGCGGTCGGTTCGGTGCGTGCCGGGGCGGCGGCGGTCTGTGCGCCGGCCTTCACTGCGGCCGGGTCGTCCAATCGGCCCAGGGTTTGGCGGCCAGCCTTGCCATCCTGCTCCAGGCCGTTGTTGGCCTGGAACTGCTTGACCGCCGCAAAGGTGTCCTTTCCGTAGATGCCATCGGTCGCCAGCGGCTTGCCGTCGGCGCCCACGTGGCCCAGTGCCGCCAGCTTGCCCTGCAGCGCCTTGACCTCATCGCCGCGTTCGCCCTTCACCAGCATGCCGTCGGCCATCGGCGCCTGCTGCGTGGCACGTGCGGCCTGCGCGGCTTCGGGCCCCTGCGCGTGTACCTTGCCGCCGAGGGTGATGCGGTCGTTGAGCATGTCGCCGAGGTAGCGGCGGAACTGCGCTGGCTCTACTTCGATATGCGCGTGCACCGCGCCGGGTGACCCCACATCGGACTGGCGCACCAGCGGCGCACCGTACTCGACGAAATCGCCGGTCTTGTACGGGATGGAGCCGACGGCGCCGTGCAACACCTGGCCCACCAGTTCGCGGCGGGTATCGCCGGCCGGGTGGCTGAAGATGCTGATGGAATTGGTGCCGTCCTTGTTGAGCTGGACGTAGCCAGCCACCGGACTGGGAATCATCAGGCTGCGCCCGCCGGCACGGTCGGTCAGGATCAGGTCCTTCTGCACCAGCGGAATGCCGTTGGTGTCGCCACGCTTGCGCACGGCCTCCAGTTCACCGTCGACCATGTCCGCGGTGCGGTCAACCTTGCTGGCATCGCCAGCGCGCACAGCGGCGGCATTCGTTTTGGGATGGTGGATCTTCAACTCACGGAACGCGTCCTCGCCGCTGATGCCGTGGCGAAGGACGCGGTTGCTGCTGCCGTTGCCGAAGGGTTCCACCACGGAAATGCGCTCGCCACCGGGCGCTGCGGCGCCTGCAGGGCCAGTGTGTTGCTGCGCTGCGGCTGGCGCAGCCCTCGTCGGGGCTGCCGGCACAGCCGGYGTGGCAGGGGTAGCAGGCGAAGGCGCGGCAGGGCGATGCTGTGCGGCCTCGGCATCGATCGTGCGACGCGTCTGTGCGTCGGCCATGCCGGTGGCCGGCAGATGGTGCTGCTGCTGGAACACATTGATGGCGTGCTGGCTGCCCGCCCCAAGGTAGCCATCGGCGGTGATCGCTTTGCCATGCGCATCGGTCAGGCCCAGCGCGGCCATGTCACGCTGCAGCGCGCGCGCCTCGCGGTCGATCGCACCCAGCGTGGTCGGCCCGGCCTTGCCGTCGACCGGAGTCAGGCCATGGTCACGCTGGAAAGCTTCGACGGCCTGCCGGGTGCTGGCATCGAACTGGCGATCAGGATGGATCGCCTGGGCACCCGCGCCGCCATAACCCAGCGCGTGCAGGTTGTGTTCCAGCTTTTCCACCGCGCGGCCGGTAGAGCCCTCTTTCAGCACCTGCGGGCCACCGCCACCGTGCTTGTGCGAGCGCGCCTGTTCCAGCGCTATGCGGATGTCGGGATCGTTGCCTTCGGTGGCCGGCGCGAAGTCGCGGCGCCCCACTTTCAGATGTGCGCGATCCATCTCCGCCGAGTGGCGGGGATAGGCATCTTCATAAGCAGCGGCGACGTCGGCGGCCGCCAAGCCGGCATAGTATTTCTTGTCCTGGCGGATCTCGGCCGCCTTGTCGCGCAGGTCCTGGTAATCACCACCCCGCTTCAGTACGGCTTCCAGCTGCGGCAGTGTCCCCGGCAACTGGTTGGCGGACTTGGCGATCAGCGCGATCGCTTCGAAACGCTTGTCTTCTGCGATACCACTACCGTGCTTGTCCAGCATCGTCATGGCGATGCGGGTGGCGTTGCGCACCTGCGGGTAGTCCACGTGGGTGTGGATCCACTGCTTGCCTTCGGGCGAACCGGCCCAGGCGTTGATGCTGTCGCGGGTCGGGACATCGATGAAGCGGATCGAGGAGCGTTTGCCCTGGCCGTCGCCGTGACTGAGCAGGTCCGCGCGCAGATCGGCGCGGTCGCTGGTGAAGGGCRGATGGTGCGCTTTGGCGTAGCTGCTGGCCTGCTGGATGACTGCGTCCACGTAGGTCGTCTCGCCGGGCTTCAGCGCACGCTCTTCGGTGGCGCCCAGCGGCCATTTGCCGCGCTGGCCGAAGTCGACCTGGATGGTCCCCAGCGAATAGCCACTGTTGGCGGCCACCGCGCTGACCGTGCCCCATTTCGGCTCATCCAGTCCCTTGGTGATGCCGGCGATGCTGAGGTGGTACGACGATCCGCCACCTTCGGTGCCGCGTCCGACAGCGAAAAACACCGCGCCAGCGGTTGCGTCAAGGTTACGGGTATCGATGTTGTTCGGCATGGCTCACTTCCTTGTCCGTGGAGGGATGACCGTGTTGCGGATTACGGACCGATCAGGCGCAGATAGGTTTCCAGCTGATCGGCGCGCGCGCGCAGGCGCTCGGTGTCATTCAATTTCTGCTGCAGGTTGCCCGGCTGCGAATCGTCGTACAGCACGGTTTCCAGTTCGCCATCGCGCTGGCGCGATTGCAGCCACGCCCGTTGCGCGGCCAGCAGGCGGGCCTTGGCCGAGGTGTCGAGATGTCCCTGCAACTGCTGGTATGCCTGGTTCAACCGGCGGTCCTGCCGGTCCGATTCGCTGGACAGGCAGGCGGCCTCTTCGATGGAGCCCTGCGCGCGGCCTGAGCACGCCTGGAAGGCCGCGCTCAGCGCGGGCGCTGCATGCACCTGGCCGGTGCACAGCACCGCCATCGCCGCTAACACAATGCCCGAGGTCCTGCTCGCCATGGTCTGCTTCCTACCGGTCAATGCTTCAATGCGTTGCACAGGACGAATGCCCCGTCAGGGGGCCAGCATGCGCTTCTGCAGCTCCACTGCGCGGTTGGCGTAGCGGTTGATACGGCACGACTGCGCGTCCAGCGCCTGGCCCACGCTCTCCGTGGCCACACCGCAGCGCTTGTCGGTGTCTTCGGCCCAGTTCGCCTGCTCGTCCATCCAGCGGTCCTTGGCCGGGCCGTCGGGGCTGTCCATCAGCCGCGCAACCTGTGCTTCCAGGAGCGCTTTGTGGTGGGCGAGCTCGGTCGTGTCGCAGACTTCCAGCTGATCGTCCATACCCCGGGCATCCTGCACGCACCGGGTGTATTCGGGCCGCAGCGTTGCCTGGGTATAGGAGGTATCGGGCGGGCCACTTTGCGCCATCAATGCGTCGGCACGGTTCGCCACGCGGAACAGGCGGCACTCCTGTGCCTTCTGCAGGTCATCCACACCGGCATTGGACGGAGCGGCGCAATGACGGTCGGTATCGCTGCGCCAGGTTGCCTGGGTGGCAAGGAACGCCTGCTTCGCAGCAGCGTCGAGCCCGGTCACAGCCTTGCTGGCACCCTCCTGCAGGCGCCCTTCCTGATAGGCCAGTTCATCCTTGCCGCAGGCCTGCAGCTTGCCCGCATCCTCCACGCCATCCACGCACCAGCCATAAGCCGGGCGCAGACGACCGTTCGTGTAGGACGCATCGGGGTACCCGGAGGAATCACCAGACGCTGGGTTGGGGGTCGCTGCCGGCGATGCCGCGGCGAGCGGTGCCGGGGTGGGCGCCGCTTCGGCCGACGCAGGGGAAGAAGGTGCCTGGCACGCGGTGAGCGCCAGGCACAGGGCCAGCACCTTCCAGTACCGACGGCCGAAGGCGATCTGTTCATTGCCCCGACGGGCATCCATTGCCTGCATTGCTTGTATCTCCCTTGCGTGTCGCCAGCGGTCGCCGGCCGGGAGGGGCCGTCCATCGGCCCCATCACGGTGGCAATCCTACGACAGCGGCGGTTTCAGATGGCTGACTGGATTCAGCTTGCGCGGACGGCGTCGCAGAAACTGCCTGGCCAGTTCGAGGCATGGAGCCGCGAGCGCGCGGTCAATGTGCGCTGCCCCTGCCCCCCACCTGTTCGATCAGCGTCTGGCTGGCCGCGTTGAGGCCGACAACACTGACTTCGGCGCCATGCGCGGTCAGCTTTTCCTGCGCGCGCTGCAGCGCGGCGACGGCAGTCAGATCCCACAGGTGAGCCTCCCGCAGGTCGATCTGTACCTTCGGCGCCACGTGCTGGTAGTCGAACGCCGCACCCAGCTGTCCGGCGGAGGCGAAGAATACCTGGCCGCGCACGCGGTAGACCTGCATGTCCATGTCCGCAACGTCTTCGCGTTGCACGTCGAGCATGCGGCCCACCTTGCGGGCGAAGARCAGGGCAGACAACAGCACGCCGCTGAGCACACCCTTGGCCAGGTCGTGGGTGACCACGGTGACCACCACGGTCAGCAGCATCACTGCCGACGAGCTGCGCGGATGCGTGCGCAGGTCGCGCAGCGAGCGCCAGCTGAAGGTGCCGATGCTGACCATGATCATCACCGCCACCAGTGCGGCCATCGGGATCTGCCGCACCAGATCGCTGCCGTATACCACCAGCACCAGCAGCAGCACGCCGGCCACCAGGCAGGACAGGCGGCCTCGACCGCCGGAGGTCACGTTGATCACCGACTGACCGATCATCGCGCAGCCGGCCATGCCACCGAGGAAACCGGTGACCGTGTTGGCCAGGCCCTGGCCGACGCACTCGCGGTTGCGCTCACTGGGCGTCTCGGTGATGTCCTCGACAATCTGCAGGGTCATCATCGATTCGAGCAGGCCGACCACCGCCAGCGTGGCTGACACCGGCAGCAGGATGCGCAGCGTTTCCCAGGTGAAGGGCACATCGGGGATGAGGAAGTACGGCAGGCTGTCGGGCAGCTGGCCCATGTCGCCCACGCTGCGTACATCGATGCCGAAGCCGATGACCACGGCGGTGAGCACGATGATCGCCACCAGCGGCGAAGGCACTGCGCGGTTGATGCGCGGCAGCAGGTAGATGATCGCCAACGCGGCGGCGCACAGCACATACACGGTGGGGCCGCGGCCGATCAGCTCGGGCATCTGGGCCAGGAAGATCAGGATGGCCAACGCGTTGACGAAGCCGGTGATGACCGAGCGCGAGACGAAGCGCATCAGCGAGCCCAGCTTGAACACGCCGGCCAGCACCTGCAGCAGGCCCGCCAGGATGCTGGCGGCAAACAGGTACTGCAGGCCGTGGTCCTTGACCAGGTCGACCATCACCAGGGCCATCGCGCCGGTGGCGGCAGAGATCATGCCGGGGCGGCCGCCTGCAATCGCGGTGATGACGGCAATGGAGAAAGCAGCATACAGGCCGACCTTGGGGTCGACGCCGGCGATCAACGAGAACGCGATGGCTTCGGGAATCAGTGCCAGGGCGACGACGGTGCCGGACAGCAGATCACCACGGAGGTTGCCGAGCCATTGCTGGCGCAGGGGATAAGAGGTTTGCATGGGAAAACTCCGCGCACACGTGGGCTGGGCCACGTGGCGCTGCAGTGAAAGACGCGGGTTCCTGAGCCGGTTGGGCCGGCTGCCGAGGGGCGGCAAGGGTCAGGGTGGCGTGATCACTGCAGTGCGTCGTCGGGGAGCGTGGAAGGGGCGCAGTCTACGGGAAGGGGCCGGGCGGCTCAAATGGCCGCCCGGCTGCGCGGCCGCGTCAGTAAGTGTGGGCCGCGATCAGGAAATTAGGTAGCTGCCCGGCAAAGCTCTGATAGGACGCTCCATTCAACGATCGTGGTCGGTTTTCCCGGCGGCGGCAGTAGTTCAAGCGTAGCTGCGAGCTATTCGGGGTATTGATGAAAGGCTGGTAGCGCATGTTGCCGCGCAGGGTTGGACCACTGCCATGGAAGGCATAGATGTCGTGGCAAAGGCCAATGTCGGACATGAGGTAGGCAAGGTTTTCCCCAGGGCCGTTGAACAGGGGCCCCTGACGCAAATTGTCGGTTGACATCTCGGTGAAGCTAGGCACGCTGGCGCCGGACTTGTCGACCAGGCCGGCTATGCGCAAAGGGCGATTGGACATGTCCCATTG
>NZ_JBFTNR010000012.1:0-13763 GCF_056665995.1 Stenotrophomonas sp. 05L44_2 | reverse complement strand
ACCGGGACCCCTGCATCGTGCAGCTGATTCATTGCTCGCAGCCTGGCGTGGGGAGCGGCAGCTCGCGGTTCCAGCTTTGCCGATAGCTTCCTGTCGAGCGTAGTGACCGAGAAGTAGACCGTAACCAACCTGTCCTTGGCCATCGACGCCAGCAGTTCGATGTCCTTGGTGATCAGGRCGCTCTTGGTGACGAAGCTCACCGGATGCTTGGCATCAGCAAGCACCTCAAGGCATTGGCGTGTAATTTGGTAGTTCCTTTCAATTGGCTGATAGCCGTCTGTGTTTATTCCCAGAGCAATTGGGGCGCACTTGTAGTTCGACTTGCTAATCTCCGCTCTGAGCCGCTCTGGGGCATTCGTCTTTGCAAATAGGCGCGTCTCGAAGTCCAAGCCCGGTGAAAGGCTCAAGTAGGAATGGGAGGGGCGGGCAAAGCAGTAAACGCACCCATGCTCGCAGCCGCGGTACGGATTTACCGACGCGCTGAAGCCAACGTCGGGGGATGTGTTGCGGCTGATCACCGTTCGCGCTCGCTCTTCCTGTACCTGAGTTCTCAACTGCGGCGCGTCTTCCATCTCCTGGTAGACCGATTCCCAGCCATCGTCGATTCCCACTGTTGCAGTGGTATCGAAACGGCTCGCGACACGCGATGCTGCCCCTCTACCTTTGAGGGGAACTTGGGCCTTTCGAGCATCCTGTTCCATGGCAACAACTTGGGAAGGTCAGGTTGTTAGTATTATTGCTAACCACAGCCACCGCAACACCCTGGAATTCAGCTAGCTGTAGGCCATTGGGTAATCTGGCGAGAAAGTTTTACCCAAACTTATCCACAACTTCGGCTTGTGCAGTCTTTGTCAGCTACGTTGACCGTGGAGCGCTTTGGCTTCGGCCAAGAAGGTTTGYATCAATGCACGCGATCGACGTGTTGCTGCAGGCAGTTGAATACCCAACTGCGCGCAGAGCGAAGTCGCGTACGCCATCTGTGCACCCGTGGGTGGCTTGATGTCCCAATCTGTGAGTTGCGGGATGAGCTTTGACAGCTCTTCTGCCAAGCGGCATTCGAAGCCCCTGGCTTGCCCTTCCTCCTCCTGCATCCGACGCACCTGCATTGCAACTTGCTCCCTGCCCATGGGCGAGAAGGGAACCTCAAGCGTGAACTCCAGTTCCGGACATACGAGGTAAAAGTTCATGAGATGGGCAATTAGTACTTATAAGTAGACTACCTTTAGAGGCGTAGTCTTTAAAGTACCGGGACCACAAGCTGCTTCGTATGGTCGAGCATACGAATCAAGCGAAACTTGCAGATGTGATCCGCGCGCATCGTATTGCTCTGGGTGTCAGCCAGGAAGTCTTTGCTGACCACATCGAAATGCACCGCGCCTACTACAGCAAGATCGAACGTGGCGAAAAGAACGTCACTCTCGCTACCTTGGAGCGCGTGGCTGATGGTCTGGGCACGTCGATGTCAGCCTTGCTACGCGCCGCAGGTCTCTAACTTTCTTCGCAGCTAAAGAGCGAGGGCCAGCTCGTCCGAGAGGGGCGAGCTCGTCGTTGCTGCGCGCGCTCCTGCCAAGCCGATGTGTTTACTGATACTCCTCTAAACTATTGATCTATATCCATTTGTCTGGTGAACAATCAGGGGGTATTGATACCATGCTCGCAGCCGCGATACGGATTCACCGATTGGCTGAAGCCGACGTCCGGGGAGTTGTTGCGGCTGATGATGCTGCGAGCGGTCTCCGCGCGTACTTCCGTGCGCAGGCGCGGGGCGAGGAACTCCTCGCTGTCGTCCACTGCCCAGCCGTCGTCCACCGCTTCGCTGACGGTGCTTTCAAAACGCCCCGCAAGATGGGACGTGGAACCCCGGCCCTTGATGGCGGCCTGGGCGTTGCGAGGGGGGTGCTGCATGTTGCCCTCCGGCCGTTACGGGATATTAGTATTATTGCTAACCACAGGTGGCGCAAGCGGCCAGGATTCACGTAGCTGTAGGCGCGCAGGCACGTGGGACCGCACGTTGACCCCAGACTTGTCCACAGGGTTGCATGGCTTGGGACCGGGCACGCGCCATCGCCGCGGCAGGCCAGCATGGGCCACGGGTGTCTCAGCAGCTGCGATGGGAACATCGGCTACAGGGGCGCTTGCCAGGCCGGAACACGGGGACCTGCCGCACGTCTTCGGGCTTCAACCCAGCGGGGAAGTCCCACGCACTGCTACAGCAGTGCCAGGTAGCCCTTCACCGTGGCATCGAGGCCGTCGTACAGCGCCTCGCCGATCAGCGCGTGGCCGATCGACACCTCCAGCACCTCCGGCACGGCGGCCTGGAAGTCACGCAGGTTGTCCTGCGACAGATCGTGCCCGGCATTCACACCGAGGCCGACGGCCTGTGCACGGCGCGCGGCCGTGGCGAACAGTTCCAGCATGGCGCGGGCGTCGCCGGCGGCATGGGCCTCGGCATACGGGCCGGTGTACAGCTCGACGCGGTCGGCGCCGACATCGGCGGCCTGCTCCAGCAGCGGATTGCCGGCATCCACGAACAGGCTCACCCGGCATCCCATCGCTTTCAGCTCGGCCACCAGCGGGCGCAACCGCTGCGCATCGCGTTCGAAGTCGAAGCCATGGTCGGAGGTGATCTGGCCATCGCCATCGGGAACCAGCGTGGCCTGCGCCGGGCGCGTCTGCGCGCACAGCGGCAGCAACCCGGGGTAGCCCTCACGCGGCGGCGCGAACGGGTTGCCTTCGATGTTGAACTCCACACCACGGGCACGGGTCAGCGCCGACAGCGCCAGCACGTCCTCGGCGGTGATGTGCCGGCGGTCGGGCCGCGGGTGCACGGTAATGCCATGCGCGCCGGCATCCAGGCAGGCCWGGGCGGCACGCACCACGTCCGGTTCGGTACCGCCACGCGAGTTGCGCAGGACGGCGATCTTGTTGACGTTGACGCTGAGCTGGGTCATGGAACGGGACTACGGGGAGTGAGAGGGAGGGTCGCTGCCGTCGGCCGGAGCAACCTTGGCCTGCTCGCGCAGACGCCTGAGTTCATCGCTGTCCACCAGTGTCGCCGGATCACGCTGAAGGTCGCCGAAGCGTGCGGCGTATCTCCCGCGCACCCATGCCAGCAGGAAGGCGAGGGTACCCAGCAGGGCCAGCGACATCAGGCCCATGTTCGGTGTTTTCAGCGCAAAGGCGAAGCAGCCCAGCGCCAGCAGCAGGTACAGCCAGTACATTGTCAGTCTCCCCGGGCCACCGCCGCAGTGTAGCGCTGCCTCACAGCAGCGGCGAGGCCAATCGCGCGAAGGCTTCGGGCAGCCGGTGCAGCCACAGCGAGCGTCCTGCCTGGTCATGTACACGGGTGGCACGCTCGAATTCGGACTGCAGCAACGTAGACAGTTCCGCCACCCGGCCACGATCGCTGATCATCATCGACAGCTCGAAATTCAAGCGGAAGCTGCGGTGATCGAAGTTGGCGCTGCCGACGATGCAGACATCGTCGTCGGCGATGAACGCCTTGGTATGCAGCATGCGTGGACCGTACTCGTAGATCTTCACCCCCGCATGCAGCAGCTCGTCGAAATAGGAGCGCGCGGCCTGGGTCACGAACCAGGAGTCGCTCATCTTCGGCACCAGCATGCGCACGTCCAGGCCACCGAGTGCGGCCGAGGTCAACGCCATCCGCGCCGCTTCGCCGGGTACGAAGTAGGGGGTGACCAGCCAGACCCGCTCACGTGCTTCCTGGATGGCGGCCACGTGCAGGCGATGGATGGTCTCCCATCCCGAATCCGGGCCGGACACCAGCACCTGCGCGTTGATCGCGCCGTCGCCGCGCAGGGGCATGTCGCTGGGCCACAGCCGGGCGATATCGAACCGCGAGTGGTCCTGGCCGCTGGCGTACAACCAGTCCTCGGCGAACACCAGCTGCAGGCTGCGCACCACGTGCCCGCGCAGGCGCATGTGCAGATCGCGGTAAGCATCCGGGTTGCGGCTTTCGTCTTCGTCGTCGGTGATGTTGATGCCGCCGGTGAATGCCAGCCGGCCATCGACGATCACCAGCTTGCGGTGCGTACGCAGGTTCAACCAGGGTCGCTTGAATGGTTTCAACAGCTGCCGCGGATGGAACCAGACTACTTCCGCGCCGGCGTTCAACAGCGGCTGCAGGAAGCGCTGGCGCACGGCCGAAGAACCTACCGCATCCAGCAGCAGCCGCACCTGCACGCCGGCGCTGGCCCGTTCCACCAACGCATCCCGCAACGCGGTGCCGGCGTGGTCGGGATTGAAGATGTAGTACTCCAGGTGCACATGGTCCTGCGCCTGTGCCACCGCTTCCAGCAGCGCGGCGTAGGTGGCCGCGCCGTCGACCAGCCAGGTCACTTCGGTGGCTGTGCTTGGCGCCAGCCCAGTGGTCGCCTGCGCGATCTTGGCCAGTTCGGTGCAGTCGGCATCGGGCGGGCAGACATCGCTGTAGTGCTCCATGCCCGAGCGCGCGCGACCGCGCCGCAGCCGTTGCCGCTTCACCTTCTGTGGGCCCAGCAGGTAGTAGATGAAGAGGCCGAGGTAGGGGAGCAGCGCCAGCGACAGGATCCAGCTCAGCGTGGCCACCGGCTCGCGCTTCTGCAGCATGATCCAGCCCGTCAACGCCAGCAGATACAGCAGATAGGCCACCGCCAGGATCGTTCCCAGGTGGGCGATGCCATCAAGCCAATGGCGCACGGAATCGAAGAGGGCGAGCATCCGCCGATCATAGCGGGGACAGGCACCGGCCAGAGGCATTCATTGCCAACGGCGTTGCCGGGAAGACGCCTGCACGCACAAAAAAAGACGCCCCTGTTTCCAGGGGCGTCTGCAGTCGCGTCATGACTGATGTATTGCGGTGTAGCGATTTACTGCTGCACGAAGCCGATCTTCTTCATCTGAGCATTCTTCGCGGCGGCCAGAACCTTGGCCATCACGTCGTACTCCGAATCCGGGCTGGCATCGATCCGCAGTTCCGGCTGGTTGGTCGGGTCACGCTGGACCTCCTGCTCCATCCGCTGCTGCAGTTCGTGCGTACCGATCGGGCTGTTGTTCCACGAGACCTGGTTGCTGGCGTCGATCTTCAGCTCGATCGGCGGCGGCGGTTCGACCAGCTGCGGCGGTGGGTTGAGCACGCGCTGCGGCAGGTCCACGGCGATCGGATACGTCATGATCGGCGCSGTGAYGATGAAGATGATCAGCAGCACCAGCATCACGTCCACGAGGGGCGTRACGTTGATGTCKGCCATGGGGCCGCCGCTGTTACCACTACTGAAAGCCATAACGGGCTCCGTCTAGATCTTGGTGACTACGTTCTCGCGGGTACAGCGCGTCGCAATTAGCGGACGCGCGAACCGGTGGCGAAGAAGTCGTGCAGGTCGTGCGCGAAGGTATCGAACTTGCTGATGGTCGCGCTGTTGATCTTGCTGAAGAAGTTGAAGGCGAACACGGCCGGGATCGCGACGAACAGACCGATGGCGGTCATGATCAGTGCTTCACCCACCGGGCCGGCAACGGCGTCGATCGAAGCGGAGCCGGTGGCACCGATCTTGATCAGCGCGCCGTAAATGCCCCACACGGTACCCAGCAGACCGACGAACGGAGCGGTTGCACCGACGGTGGCCAGCAGGGTCATGCCCGACTGCAGCTTGTTGCTTTCGCGGGTCACGGCCTGGCGCAGAGCGCGGTCGACGAACTCCGAACGGCTCAGGTTCTCACCCACGCCGCCGACAGCGCCGCCTTCAGCACGCTGGTGGTGCGCAGCAGCCTGGGCAGCGTCCAGTGCGATCTTCGAGAACGGCTCCGAAGCCGGCTGCTCTTCCATTGCACGGATGGCGTCCTGCGCGTTCGGGGTATCCCAGAACAGGCTGACGACGCGATCAGCGGCGCTCTTCAGGCGGGTAGCACGGAAGATGTTGATGACGGTCCAGTACCAGGACATGGCGGACATGACGACCAGGGTCAGCAGCACGACCCAGGAAACCGCGAAATCACCCGGCTTGGTGGTCATTTCGTGGATCAGATGCTCGAAGCCCATCTGCGACAGGGCGTTGGACGGATTGCCCCCGGCAGCAGCGGCGATGAAAATTTCCTGCAGCATGACGCTTACCTTTGTTGTGTGTGGTGATAAAGGGTGTAGCTAAGCTAAACAATCGAACTGGAGGCGAGGGTGGCCAGGCGGCCACCCGGGCGCATCAGTTCAGCGCAAAGTTGACCGGGACGCGGACGCGGCCAGCAGCCTTCTTACCGCCAGCTTCGGCGGCGTTGAAACGCCACTTGCGGGCAGCTTCCATCGCAGCACGGTCCAGATCGCGGTTACGGCTGGACTTTTCCACCGTGACATTGGTGACGTTGCCGCTGGCATCGACATCAATGATCAGGATCACTTCGCCCTGGATACCAGCGCGGAAGGCGGCCGGCGGATAGCGCGGCGGATTCATGGCCTTCGACGAGATGTCCACGCTGGCCTCGATCGAGGTCGGCGGTGCCGGCGGCGACGGCGGCGACGGCGGGGTGACGATATCGTTCGGGCGCGGTTCCGGCACGTCGACGACCGGCGCCTGCGGCGGCGGCGGGACGGGCGACGGCTTCGGCGGCGACAGATTCTTCACCGGCGGCGGCGGGGTGTCCTGCGGCGGCGGCGGCGGCGGCGGCGGTGGCGGCGGCGGCGGTGCGTCGACGATGGTCACCATGACGTTGCGCTCCTTCTCCGCCACGGCCTTGGGAGCCACGGCAGGAATCAGGAGCATCATGAAGGCGGCCAGATGCAGGGCGATTACAAACGCGATACCGACGATGCGAGGCCAGCTCAGCCCCTTGTCATCGGGTTGTTCGTACCGGTGAACGACTAGTTGTTCCGTCATGCGCCAAGAGCTCAATAGTGGGGCCGGAATCCCGGGGGCGGGATCCCTGATCAGCGGTGCATGACACCGCAGGAACCTCCAAGCTTATACCAATCCTGAGCGCTTGCGCATCAACTGGGCAGGCGTTCAGGCGTTATTCCTACTTACTTCAGGTTGATGATTTTCTTGGCATCCGCCTGGTTCTTCACGCCCTTCGCCAGCGCCTGCTGGGCGGCCTGCTTGGCCTCCGGGACACGACCTTCACTGTGCAAAACGCGTGCCAGATTCAGGTAGGTCTCACCGTCCTTGGAGAGCGGGGCGGCCTTCTGCCACGCATCGATCGCCTGCGGCACCTGGTCGGAGTAGTAGTAGGACTGGGCCAGTGCCAGGTAGACCTGGTAATCCGGCTTCAGGATGCCCTTCTGCAACCCCTCGTTGATGACCGCRATGACGTCCTTTTCCTTGTTCTCGGTGTTGGCATAGATCGAGTACAGCTGCTTGTACTCGCGCTCTTCGGTGAGCTGGCCGCTGCTGCGCAGCTTGTCCATCACCGCGSCRGCCTTSKSCATCTGGTCGGCCTGCATGTACATGTTGGCCAGGTTCAGCTGCGCTTTCTTGTCGTTCGGGTTCTTGGCCGCCAGCGCTTCGGCGGCCTGCACGGCCTCACCGGTCTGGCCCGCTTCGGACAGTGCGGCCATCAGCAGCTGGTTCCAGTTGTCCTTCGGCTCGGCAGCGCCGGCAATGGCCTGCTTCAGCACCGGGATCGCTTCCTGGTAGCGCTCCAGCTGGTACAGCGCCTGGCCCTTGATGATCAGCTCTTCCGGCTTGGTCGACTTGCTCTCGGCGAAGTACTTGTCCAGGGTCGCCAGGCCTTCAGCGGTCTGGTCTTCCTGGATCTGCAGCTGGCCCAGCATCAGCATCGACTGGAAGTGGCCGTTGTTGTCGAGGCCGTTGAACTGCAGCACCTGCTTCAGGTACGCGATGGCCGCGGCGGTGTCGTCGGTCTGGTAGGCGGCCTGCGATGCCAGCTGCGCGGCCAGCGACTTGTCGTACTCGTTGGCGCCSTCGGYGGCCAGGATCTCGTCGGCCAGCGTGCGGGTCTCCGGGAACTTTTCCTTGTTGTAGCTGTCAATCATCTTCTGCAGCTTGCTGCCCAGCTTGGCCGACGACTTCGCTGCCGGTTCCTGGCGGGTCGCGTTCGGGAACAGCACTTCGGCCTTGGCCTGCTTGCCGCCACGGTTGCCACGCTCGGACGAACGCGAGGACTGCGCGAACGCGTCGGTGACCACGGCGCCGGTCAGGGCAGTGGCGATGAGGACGGAAAGCACAGCTTTGTGGTTACGGAAAATCATCGTTCACCTCGATCGAACCGCCGGTAGCGGCAAAGTCGGACTGTCAGAAAAATCTGAGCCGCCAAACGTATCAGAAACAGATGGCGTGAGAAATCGTTTTATGTGCTGCAATACAGCATGAATCTGCGCACTCAGCCACACTTTGGCCGGCGTCCGGCCGCCTGCGCCTGCTGGTAGACGGGGCCGAGCGCCGGCACATCACGCTGCAACTCCCTGATCCGATTGGCCGGATCGGGATGGGTCGACAACCATTGCGGGCTGCGACCRCCACTGGCGGCCATCATGTTCTGCCACAGATCSACKGCCTGGGCGGGGTTGAATCCGGCCTCGGCCATCAACCGCTGACCGATCACGTCAGCCTCGCTTTCCTGGGTGCGTGAGCCGGGCAACAGGAACGCGGTCTGCGCCCCCATCCCGCCCAGCTGGTTGACCGTACTGGCTGCGCCTTCGCCGCCATAGGCGCCGGCCAGCGCGCCCAGCACCGCCAATCCGGTCTGCGCGCCCATCTGCCGGGTGATGCGTTCTTCGTGGTGGCGGGCGATCACGTGGCCGATTTCATGGCCGATCACCGCTGCCAGCTGATCCTGGTTCTTGGCAACGCTGAAGATGCCGGTGTTGACCCCGACCTTGCCGCCGGGCAGGGCGAAGGCATTGGGTTCCTTGTCGACGAACACCGCCGTTTCCCACTGTACGCCACGGTACTGAGGCGGCAGCTGTGCAACGAGCGCGTTGACCACGCATTGCACGTAGCCGTTCTGGCGGCCATCGCTGCTGATCTTCTCTTTCTGCTTGGTTTCGGCGAACGCCTGCGCACCCAGCTGGTCCAGCTGTGCCTGCGACACACCGCCCACCATCTGCCGACGGCCGGTGGGTGAAGTGGTGGTCGCGCAGGCGCTGACCAGAGTGGTGATGACGATGGCCAGCAGCAGTTGTTTCATGGACCCACCCCCGTGTTCAGAAGCCCAGTGTGTAACGGGTCTGCTTAATCTTTCGTCAAGCGGACAGCGCCTTACGTTGCCCCGAAAAACACCAGGGCCGCAAGCGCCACGGCATTGTTCAGCGCATGGGCGGCGATCGCTGCCCACAAGGTGCCGGTGCGGCGGTACAGCCAGCAGAACGCAGCGCCCATGCCGCCATAGACCAGCCATAGCTGGGCGATCTCGGCCGGGCCATTGGCGCTGGTACCGGGAATTTCATGGATGAGCGCGAACGCCAGGCTGCTCAGGATCATCCCCAGCCACGGCCGTCCGGCCTGCCACAGGCGCCCGAACAGGACCCGGCGGAACAGCAGTTCCTCGTAGGCAGGTGCCAGTACCACGGCGAACAACGTCAGGAACAGCGGAAAGCGGGCAACCGCGTTCTGCATCAGTTCGAGGTTTGTCGGCACGGGCTCGATGCCCATCTGCTTGGCCACGAAGGCGATACCGTTGCTGCCGATCACGATCGCGCTGGCCACCAGCAGGGTCCAACCCCAGGTGGAGGGGCGACGGAGCGCGTCGCGCGAACGCTGGCGTTCGGCAGCGTTGGCCGGTCGGCGCCAGAAATACACCAGCAGTGCTGCGCCGCCGGTAGCGACCAGTGCCATCAGGATCTGCCCAAGAGCACCGGGCTGGCCGAGCTGCTGGGTGACCGCTGCCGGGTCAGGCGTGCCACCGCCGGATTTGGCGCTGGCGTATCCCACAACGATGCCGCGATAGAGTCCCCAGATCAGCCCGCCCACCAGGCTCAACCCGAACAGGGTGACGGCGGCGATTCCCAGATCGATGAAGAAGCCCGCCAGCGGCGAGGAGGCGCGGGGCGTGACAGTAGCCGGTGGAACCGGCGGCGGAGCGGAAGCCGGGGCGGAAGCGGACATCGATTACCTGCGATCAAGGGACAAAAGCCGGCGCGCCTCCCCGCGCGCCGGCCACCATCCGATTGTGTCAGATATCCAGGTTGGCAACCTTCAGCGCGTTGTCTTCGATGAAGTCGCGGCGCGGTTCGACCACATCACCCATCAGGGTGCTGAAGATCTGGTCAGCGGCCACCGCATCTTCGATACGCACCTGCAGCAGGCGACGGGTATCGGGATTGACGGTGGTGTCCCACAGCTGTTCCGGATTCATTTCGCCCAGACCCTTGAATCGCTGGATCTGACGGCCGCGCTTGGCTTCGTCCAGCAGCCAGTTGCGGGCCTGCGCGAACGATTCGACCTCGATCGACTTGGCGCCACGGGTGATGACCGCGCCTTCGCGGACCAGACCGTGCAGCAGCTGCGCTGCCTGGTGGATGCCACGCAGCTCGCCGCTTTCAAGCGCCGACAGCGGCAGCACCTGGATGTGCTGTTCGCCCATGTGGCTGCGCGTGACCAGCACCGCAGCGGGACGCTGCTCGTTGGGTTCCTGCAGTTCCAGGGTGAAACGGGCGCTGCCGAGGTTGCCCTGGTTGAGGTGCTTGGCCAGCGCGTCCAGGCCTTCGCCGGGACCTGCGTTGCGCAGGTTTTCCAGCTCCAACGGCATGAAGTCGACCAGCGCTTCGAGCAGGTTGCGGTCGTAACGATGGGTATTGCGGTTGATCGTGTCCTGCGCGGCAGCGTAGGCAAGCAGCAGCTTTTCCAGCGCCACGCCATCGATCGGCGGCTCGCCGCTGGCCGGCACCAGCCCCGCGTTCTCCACTGCGCTGCTGGCCAGATAGCTGTCCAGCGCCGGATCGTCCTTCAGGTACAGCTCCTGCTTGCCCTGCTTGATCTTGTACARCGGCGGCWGGSCGATATASACATARCCRCGCTCGATCAGCTSCGGCATCTGMCGGTAGAAGAASGTCAGCAGCAGGGTGCGGATGTGCGCGCCGTCRACGTCSGCGTCRGTCATGATGATGATCTTGTGGTAACGCAGCTTGTCCGGGTTGTACTCGTCGCGACCGATGCCGGTGCCCAGCGCGGTGATCAGCGTACCCACCTGGTCGGACGCCAGCATGCGGTCGAAGCGTGCACGTTCCACGTTGAGGATCTTGCCGCGCAGCGGCAGCACCGCCTGGTTCTTGCGGTTGCGGCCCTGCTTGGCCGAACCACCTGCGGAGTCACCCTCGACGATGAACAGTTCGGACAGCGCCGGATCCTTTTCCTGGCAGTCGGCCAGCTTGCCCGGCAGGCCGGCGATATCCAGCGCACCCTTGCGGCGGGTCAGGTCGCGGGCCTTGCGCGCGGCTTCGCGGGCACGGGCAGCRTCGACGATCTTGCCGGCGATGGCCTTGGCTTCGTTCGGGTTTTCCTGCAGGAACTCTTCCAGGCGCTGGCCGAATGCGCTTTCCACGGCCGGACGCACATCCGAGCTGACCAGCTTTTCCTTGGTCTGGCTGGAGAAGCTCGGGTCCGGCACCTTCACCGACAGCACCGCGATCATGCCTTCGCGCATGTCATCGCCGGTCAGGTTGATCTTGGCCTGCTTGGCGATGCCGTTCTGCTCGATGTAGTTGTTGAGCACGCGGGTCAACGCGCCACGGAAGCCGGCCAGGTGGGTACCGCCGTCTTTCTGCGGAATGTTGTTGGTGAAGCAGTACATCGTCTCCTGGTAGGAGTCGGTCCACTGCAGCGCCACTTCCACGGTGATGCCGTTGGATTCGCCGGTTACCGAGATCACGTTCGGGTGCAACGGCGTCTTCAACTGCGCCAGATGCTCCACGAAGCTGCGGATGCCGCCCTCGTAATGGAAGTCGTCGCGGCGGCCATCACCACGCTCGTCCACCAGCACGATCTTGACGCCGGAATTGAGGAAGGACAGTTCGCGCAGGCGACGGGCCAAGATGTCGTAGTGGAATTCCACGTTGTCGTGGAAAGCCTTTACCGACGGCCAGAAGCGCAGGGTGGTACCGCGCTTGGTGCTGGGACCGACCTGCTTGAGCGGATGCAGTGCTGCGCCGTCGGCGTATTCCTGCTGGTAGTGGAAACCGCCCTGGTAGATATCCAGGACCAGCTTCTGCGACAGCGCGTTGACCACGCTGACGCCCACGCCATGCAGGCCGCCGGAAACCTTGTAGCTGTTGTCGTCGAACTTGCCGCCTGCGTGCAGGACCGTCATCACGACTTCGGCTGCAGACACGTCGCGGTCGAGCTTCTTGCTCATCTGCTCGTGCTTGCCCGTCGGAATGCCGCGACCGTTGTCGGACACTCCGACCGAGCCGTCGGCATGGATCGTCACCGACACGTGGTCGGCATGGCCGGCGAGGGCTTCGTCGATCGAGTTGTCGACGACCTCGAACACCATGTGATGCAGTCCGGTGCCGTCATGGACGTCGCCGATGTACATACCTGGGCGCTTGCGGACAGCCTCCAGGCCTTCCAGGGCCGTAATGCTGTTGGCGTCGTAGTTGCCGTTGTTTGCCGGGGTGTTCTGTTCGTCGGTCATTGCGCTTGCCGTAGGCTCCGCAGGTCGGACACCGCTTTGAGCGATGTGCCGAGAATGAAGGGATAGCAGCCTGAATTATACCAGCCGGGGCTGAGCGGCCTTGCCGTGCCCACTATGGCACAGCCACGATCTGTGCATGTTCCACGTGGAACCGGGTGATGTTGCTCAGAGTCTCCAGTGCTGCAGGCGTTTCTGTTGCAGTGATGAATATCTGCGCCGGTGCCGCCAACAGGCGGTGCAGTACCCGGGCCTGGTGGGTGCGATCCAGCTCCGAGGCCAGATCGTCGAGCGCGATGACGGGCCACTCGCCACGCTGCTCGGCGTAATCCTCCGCCTGGGCCAGTAGACAGGCGAGGGCGGTGAGCTTGGCCTGGCCGCGTGACAGCGCATCGCGACCCGGGATGCTCTGGAACGCCACGCTCCAGTCCGCCCGGTGGGGGCCCAGCGAGGTGTAACCCGCCTGACGGTCGCGATCGCGCGCCAGCAGAAGGGCATCTGCCAGCGGAACCTCGTGCCGGCGCCAGCCGGGACTCAGATTCAGGCCGACGATTCCCAGTTGCGGAGCCAATGCCTCGGCCAGGGCGATGGTTCGGGACTGCAGCCGCTCCAGGTAGTGCTGCCGACGGCTGGTCAGCGGTTCTCCCGCCTCGGCCAGCTCGTGATCCCAGGTATCGAGCATCCGCGACGGCCCGCCCTGCTTGAGCAGGGCATTGCGCTGCTTCAACGCGCGCGAGTAGCGCCGCCACAAGGATAGGAAGTCTGGTTCCACGTGGAACAGGCCCCAATCCAGAAAGYGCCGACGCGGCTCGCCACCACCACTCACCAAGGCGTGACTGCCCGGTTCAAAGGTCACCACAGCCAGGGCGGCACACAGGTTTCCGAGTTGGGCGACGTCTTCGCCATCCAGCCGCCCCTTCCACTCCTGCCCGCTGTGCCGCAACCCGGCTTTTCGCCTCTGCACGGGCAGATCACCGCGTTGCTCGTCCCATTCCACGAAGACTTCCAGGGCTTCATGGCCCTGACGCACCAAGCCATCGCGTACCCGCCCGCGGAAACTCCGCCCATAGGCCATCAGATGCAACGCTTCCAGGACGCTGGTCTTGCCAGCGCCGTTGTCACCGGTCAGCAGATTCACCCCTGGCTGGGGCGACAGCTCCACCGCATCGAAACGACGCAACTGGTGG
>NZ_JBFTNR010000011.1:0-14204 GCF_056665995.1 Stenotrophomonas sp. 05L44_2 | reverse complement strand
GCTTGACGCCGCGCGGCAGCAGGTTGCGGAAGTCGCAGAACTCGCGCAGCGCTTCGGTCAGGCCGGTGCGCAGGCCGTTGGCGTGGGTGCCGTGCTGTGCGGTGGGAATCAGGTTGACGTAGCTTTCCTGCACCAGCTCGCCTTCCGGCAGCCAGGCCACGGCCCAGTCCACGATCTCGGTGTCTTTCTTCAGGTTGCCCACGAACAGATCAGCCGGCAGCGACTCGCGATCGCCCAGTTCCAGCTTCAGGTAATCGCGCAGGCCATCCTCGTAGTACCAGGTGTCGACCTCGCCGGTGGCTTCGTCGGTCAGCTTGACGGTCAGGCCCGGGCACAGCACGGCCTTGGCGCGCAGCAGGTGCTTGAGCGCGCGCACGGCGAACTTGGGCGTATCGAAGTACTTCGGGTCCGGCCAGAAGCGCAGGCGGGTACCGGTGTTCTTCTTGCCGACGGTGCCGACCACTTCCAGCGGCGAGGCGCGGTCGCCGTTGCGGAAGGTGATGCGGTGTTCGGCACCGTCGCGCTTGATGTGGATTTCCACCAGGGTCGACAGCGCGTTGACCACGCTGACGCCGACGCCATGCAGGCCGCCGGAGAAGGTGTAGTTGTTGTTGTTGAACTTGCCGCCGGCATGCAGGCGGGTCAGGATCAGCTCGACGCCCGGGATCTTCTCTTCCGGATGGATGTCCACCGGCATGCCGCGGCCGTCATCGCTGACCTCCACGCTGCCGTCCTTGAACAGGGTGATCTCGATCGAGCGGGCATGGCCTGCGAGGGCCTCGTCCACCGAGTTGTCGATCACTTCCTGCGCCAGGTGGTTCGGGCGCGCGGTGTCGGTATACATGCCGGGGCGGCGCTTGACCGGGTCAAGGCCGGACAGGACTTCAATATCGGCGGCGTTATAGCGGGCGTTCATCTGTCTTCGAAAGCGTGGAGCGACGGGCAAGTGTGCGGTCTGGACCGGGAATTTGCACGCCTGCGGTTCAGCCTCGTTGGCGGGGAGGGGGTAAAATGGCAACCGCTGGAACCGAACACCGGCGCCCCCCACATCCGAGCCATACCGCGAGGAGGACTCCATGAAGAAGTTGCTGACCATTGCGATCCTGGCTGCCGCCGCTGTTGCAGTGCCGATGGTGCTGGCGCAGAACGCCGGCCAGCCTGCTCCGCAGCAGGGTGACCAGGCCGACAAGGCGCAGTCCGAAGCCGAGGCCAAGGCCAAGCGCCGCGCGCAGGCCAATGCCGAGATGAAGGCCAAGGGCCAGCCGGTGCCGCAGCAGGAAGAAGAGGAAGAGGCACGCAAGAAGAAGTAATTCTTCTGCCCCTCCGAGGCCCTTGCCACAAGGGTTTCCCCCTCGAACGCCCCGCCCAGCGGGGCGTTTCTTTTTGCCGATGGCGCCATCTGCCCCTTGGGTTGGCGGCCATCTATCTGTAAACTATGGCTTTCCGGGAGTAAGTGCGTGTCCACCATTTGCGAATGGGCTGGCACGGCCAAGCGTGGCCTCCAGCAAAGCGGGTCGCAGGTGACGGTCGAAGTGACCGGCACGGCCGCCCCGACCTCGCAGGGTGGTTCCCCGCTGGCGCATTGCGCTGGCCGGGCCCGCACCTCCCTCGCTGCTCCAGCGAACCGGAAAACCCCCTTTCTGCTCCACGCCCGCCCCCCGGGCAGGCGTGGCGCTGCCGTTTTCCATTTCCAGACAGGATGCTTGCAGCCATGACTCCCTTGATTTTCGTAACCGGCGGCGTGGTGTCCTCGCTCGGCAAAGGTATTGCCGCCGCGTCACTGGCCGCCATTCTCGAAGCGCGTGGCCTGAAGGTCACGATGATGAAGCTCGATCCGTACATCAACGTCGACCCGGGCACCATGAGCCCGTTCCAGCACGGTGAGGTGTATGTCACCGACGACGGCGCCGAAACCGATCTCGACCTGGGCCACTACGAGCGCTTCGTGCGCACCCGCCTGAGCCGCAAGAACTCGGTCACCACCGGCCGCATCTATGAGGAAGTGATCCGCAAGGAGCGCCGCGGCGACTACCTGGGCGCGACCGTGCAGGTCATTCCGCACATCACCGACGAGATCCGTCGCTGCATGGACGAAGCCACCGAGGGCTTCGACGTGGCCCTGGTGGAGATCGGCGGCACCGTCGGCGACATCGAGTCGCTGCCGTTCCTGGAGGCGATCCGCCAGGTACGCACCGAGCGCGGCCCGGAAAAGGCGCTGTTCATGCACCTCACCCTGGTGCCGTACATCGCCGCCGCGGGTGAACTGAAGACCAAGCCGACCCAGCACTCGGTGAAGGAACTGCGCTCGATCGGCATCCAGCCGGACGTGCTGCTGTGCCGTTCGGAACAGCCGGTACCGGATTCGGAGCGTCGCAAGATCGCCCAGTTCACCAACGTCTCCGAGCGCGCGGTGATCAGCGTGCCCGACGTCGATGTGCTGTACCGCATTCCGATGGGCCTGCACGCACAGGGCCTGGACGAGATCGTCATCAACCAGCTGAAGCTGGCCGACAAGGCCGGCCCGGCCGACCTGTCGATGTGGGAAGACGCCGTCGATGCCACCCTGCATCCGCTGGATGCGGTGACCATCGCGGTGGTCGGCAAGTACATCGACCACCAGGACGCCTACAAGTCGGTCGGCGAAGCGCTCAAGCACGGTGGCCTGCGTCAGCGCACCAAGGTCACCCTGAAGTGGCTGGAAGCGCAGGACCTGGAAGGCAGCGACATGTCCGCGCTGGCCGATGTCGACGGCATCCTGGTGCCGGGTGGTTTCGGCGACCGTGGCTTCGAAGGCAAGGTGCTCACCTCGCAGTACGCCCGTGAGCACAAGGTGCCGTACTTCGGCATCTGCTACGGCATGCAGGCTGCGGTGGTCGACTACGCGCGCCACGTAGTGGGCCTGGAAGACGCCAACAGCACCGAGAACGATCGCCAGTCGCCGAACCCGGTGATCGGCCTGATCACCGAATGGCGCACGGCCACCGGCGACGTGGAAAAGCGTGACGACAAGAGTGACCTGGGCGGCACCATGCGCCTGGGCCTGCAGGAGCAGCGCCTGAAGCCGGGCACGCTGGCCCGCGAACTGTACGGCAAGGACGTGGTCGCCGAGCGCCACCGCCACCGTTACGAGTTCAACAACCGCTACCGCACCCAGCTGGAAGACGCCGGCCTGGTGATCGCCGGCAAGTCGATGGACGACACCCTGGTGGAAGTGGTTGAACTGCCGCGCGACCAGCATCCGTGGTTCCTGGCCTGCCAGGCGCACCCGGAATTCCTGTCCACCCCGCGTGATGGCCACCCGCTGTTCATCGGCTTCATCCGTGCCGCGCGCGAGCGCAAGGCCGGTGGCAAGCTGCTGCAGGAAGTGCGCGCCTGACTTGTCATGGGGGCCGCCGGCCCCCATCTTGCTCGCTTCAACCCCAGCGCACCGGCACTGCCGGTGTAGCGGACAACAAGGAAACGCCATGAAACTGTGTGGATTCGASGTCGGSCTSGACMAGCCSYTSTTCCTGATYGCCGGYCCSTGCGTGATCGAGTCGATGCAGCTGCAGCTGGATACCGCCGGCAAGCTGAAGGAAGTGACCGACAGGCTCGGTGTGAACTTCATCTTCAAGTCCAGCTTCGACAAGGCCAACCGCACCTCCGGCACGGCCTTCCGTGGCCCGGGCATGGAAGAGGGCCTGAAGGTGCTGGCCGAGGTCAAGAAGCAGATCGGCGTGCCGGTGCTGACCGACGTGCACGAATACACCCCGATGGATGAAGTGGCCTCGGTGGTGGACGTGCTGCAGACCCCGGCGTTCCTGGTCCGCCAGACCGACTTCATCCGCAAGGTGTGCTCGGCCGGCAAGCCGGTCAACATCAAGAAGGGCCAGTTCCTGGCGCCGTGGGACATGAAGCCCGTCGTCGAGAAGGCCAAGGCCACCGGCAACGAGCAGATCATGGTCTGCGAGCGTGGCGCCAGCTTCGGCTACAACAACCTGGTCAGCGACATGCGTTCGCTGGCGGTGATGCGCGATACCGGCTGCCCGGTGGTGTTCGATGCCACCCATTCGGTGCAGTTGCCGGGCGGGCAGGGCACCWSKTCSGGCGGCCAGCGCGAGCATGTGCCGGTACTGGCGCGTGCCGCGGTTGCCGTGGGCATCTCCGGCCTGTTCGCCGAAACCCATCCGGACCCGTCCAAGGCGCTGTCCGACGGCCCCAACGCGTGGCCGCTGGACCAGATGGAAGCCCTGCTCGAGACCTTGATGGAGCTCGATGCGGTGACCAAGAAGCACGGCTTCTCGCGCTTCGCGTGAGCCAGCACCCGCAGGCGGCGCTGGAGATCCAGCGTCGTCGCCGGCGCTGGCGGCAGTGGCCGTGGGGCCCGATCGCACTCGGCCTGGCGTTGCTGTCGGTGTCGGGTGTATTCGCCATCGGCATGCTGTTCGGTGCCGGCATGCGCCCGTCCAGTGCCGGCGGTCCGGTAGTGAACCTGATGCCCTTCGTCATCGCCCTGGCGGTGGCCGAAGTGCTGACCATTTCCGCAGGGCTTTTCGCCGCAGTGCTCGGCTGGCGCCTGAACCGGGGCAGGGTTACCGCTGCACTGGCGATGGTCGTGCTGTCGCTGTGGGCGGGCATCCTGCTGCACGATCTTCTTTGATGAATACGATGCCTGAACCCTCGCGCAGCTGGCCGTGGGGCCTGATCGCCCTGTTGCTGTCGGTGCTCGCCTGGGGCGGCTTGCTCGTGGGCGTGCTGGCCTTCGCCGCCAGCTTCCGTCCGCCGGGGGATGGCAACAACGGCGTGCAGGCCATGCAGTACTGGATGCTGGGCGCGCTGGTCACGCTGGTGCTGTCCTTCGTGGGCAGCCTGGTGGCGATGGTGATGGCCTGGCGACGCCGGCGCGGGCCGGTGTGCGCGACCATTGCCGGTGCCCTGCTGGTGATGCTGGTGTCGCTGCTGCTGATCGTGATCGGGTCCAGCTGGGGCTGAGGCCCATCACGCCATTTGGCAAGTGAGGGGTAGCCGGGGATAATCACGCGGCATTCGTTTTTGTCGCCCCCTCTCCATACAGGTAACCGGCCCGACCATGAGTACGATCCGCAGCATCCATGCCCGTGAAATCCTCGACAGCCGTGGCAACCCCACGCTGGAAGCCGAAGTCACCCTGGAGGACGGTTCGTTCGGTCGCGCCGCGGTTCCCTCCGGCGCATCGACCGGCACCAAGGAAGCGGTGGAGCTGCGTGACGGCGACAAGACCCGTTACCTCGGCAAGGGCGTGCGCAAGGCCGTCGACAACGTCAACGGCGCCATCGCCAACGCACTGAAGGGCTTCGAGGCTACCGACCAGGCCGGCCTGGACCGTCGCCTGATCGATCTGGATGGCACCGAGAACAAGGGCCGCCTGGGTGCCAACGCACTGCTGGGCGTTTCCATGGCCGCCGCGCACGCCGCCGCTGCCTCCAGCAAGCAGGCACTGTGGCAGTACCTGGCCGCCAAGACCGGCGCGACCCCGTCGCTGCCGGTGCCGATGATGAACATCATCAACGGCGGCGCGCACGCCGACAACAACGTCGATTTCCAGGAGTTCATGGTGCTGCCGGTCGGCTTCACCTCGTTCTCCGAAGCGCTGCGTGCCGGTACCGAAATCTTCCATTCGCTGAAGTCGGTGCTGAAGGGCCACGGCCTGAGCACGGCGGTGGGCGACGAAGGCGGCTTCGCGCCGGACTTCCGCAGCAACGTCGAAGCGCTGGACACCATCCTCGAAGCCATCGGCAAGGCCGGCTACACCGCCGGTGAAGACGTGCTGCTGGGCCTGGACGTGGCCTCCAGCGAATTCTTCGAGAACGGCAAGTACAACCTGGTCGGCGAGAACAAGCGCCTGACCTCCGAGCAGTTCGTCGACTTCCTGGCTGACTGGGCCGCGCAGTACCCGATCATCWCCATCGAAGACGGCMTGGCCGARAACGAYTGGGMSGGCTGGAAGCTGCTGACCGAYCRMMTSGGCAAGAAGGTGCAGCTGGTSGGCGACGATCTGTTCGTCACCAATCCGAAGATCTTCCAGGAAGGCATCGATTCGGGCACCGCCAATGCGATCCTGATCAAGGTCAACCAGATCGGTACCCTCAGCGAAACGCTGGAAGCGATCGCCATGGCCGACCGTGCCGGTTACGCCGCCGTGGTCTCGCACCGTTCGGGTGAAACCGAGGACACCACCATCGCCGACATTGCGGTGGCGACCACCGCCACCCAGATCAAGACCGGCTCGCTGTGCCGCAGCGATCGCGTGGCCAAGTACAACCAGCTGCTGCGCATCGAGGAAGCCCTCGGTGCCGGCGCGCGTTACGCTGGTCGTGACGCGTTCGTGTCGCTGAAGCGCTGAGCCGATGCGCGACTGGCGCTGGCTGCTGTTGTTGCTGGCCCTGCTGCTGGCATGGCTGCAGTACCGTTTCTGGTTCGGCCCGGGCAATTCGGGTGAAGTGATGATGCTCGAAGCCCAGGTCGCCAACCAGGAGCGGGACAATGACGGTCTGCAGCAGCGCAACGATGCGCTTGCTGCCGAAGTGAAGGACCTCAAGGAAGGCCAGTCCGCCATCGAAGAACGCGCGCGCAGCGAGCTGGGCATGATCAAGCCCGGCGAGAAGTTCTATCGCGTCGTGGAAGATGCACCGACGCGTCCGGCGCAGCCTGCGCCGGTTGCGGCCCCGGCCGGTGACCATCCTGCGGACGTGCCATGAGCGCGGCGATCTGGGTGGTTGTTCCGGCCGCAGGGCGCGGCACGCGTTTTGGTGCGCCGTTGCCCAAGCAGTACCTGCAGGCGGGCGGGCAGACCCTGCTCGCCCACACCCTGGACGCACTGCTGGCACACCCGGCCGTGGCCGGGGCGATGGTGGTGATCGGTGCGGACGATGCCGACTGGCCGGGCTGGAGCGAATGGGCGGGCAAACCGGTGCTGACCTGCACCGGTGGCGCCACCCGCGCCGCCTCGGTGCTGGCGGGGCTGCAGGCCTTGCCGGACAGCGTGCGTGCCGATGAATTCGTGCTGGTGCACGACGCGGCGCGTCCGAACCTGTCGCAGGCCGATCTTGGCCGCCTGCTGGAAGTGGGCCGCACCGATCCGGTCGGCGCCATCCTGGCCGCGCCGGTACGCGACACGCTCAAGCGTGCTGGTGATGATGGTGGCATCGACGGCACCGAGCCACGTGAGCGCCTGTGGCGCGCACTGACGCCGCAACTGTTCCGCCGCCACCAGCTGATCCGCGCACTGTCCGAGGCCGCTGCCGCCGGTATCGATGTGACCGACGATGCCATGGCCATGGAGCGCCAGGGCCAGCGCCCGCTGCTGGTGGAAGGCAGCGAGGACAACTTCAAGGTCACCACGCCGGCCGATCTCGATCGTTTCGAATTCGTACTCTCCCGCCGCGCCGGCTGACCGCCCGCGCGGCCCTGCTGCAAGGGCTGCATCCATGAGCACCTCCCCGTTCCCGCCCGTCCGTATCGGCCAGGGCTACGACGTCCATGCCTTCGGTGAAGGCGACCACATCATGCTCGGTGGCATCGCGGTGCCGCACAGCTGCGGCGTGCTCGCGCACAGCGACGGCGACGTCATCCTGCACGCGTTGTGCGACGCCATGCTCGGTGCGATCGCGCTGGGCGACATCGGCCAGCACTTCCCGCCCACTGACGACCGCTGGAAGGGCGCGGACAGCAGCGAATTCGTGCGCCATTGCGATGGCCTGCTGCGCGAGCGCGGCTGGCGTGTCGGCAACACCGACATCACCGTGATCTGCGAACGGCCCAAGGTCGGCCCGCATGCGCTGGCCATGCGCGAGCGCATCGGTGAACTGTTGCAGCTGCCGTTGGATGCGGTGAGCGTCAAGGCCACCACGTCCGAGAAGCTGGGCTTCACCGGCCGTGGCGAAGGCATCGCTGCGCAGGCGGTCGTGCTGCTGGTGGCCGCATGATCCCGTTGCCGCTCGCGTTCGGTGCACCGCTGCTGCAGGCGCGCATCCGCACCACGCCGGAAGATTTCCAGGTCGATGAGCTGCCCGCTTTCGAAGCGACCGGTGAAGGCGAGCATCTGCTGCTGCATATCCGCAAGCGTGGCGCCAATACGGTGCACGTGGCCAAGGTACTGGCCAAGTGGGCAGGCCTGCCGGAAATGGCGGTCAGCTATGCCGGCATGAAGGACCGCAACGCGGTCACCACCCAGCGTTTCAGCGTACATCTGCCCAAGCGCGTCGCGCCCGATCTGGCCGAGCTGGCCAGTGACGAGATCGAGGTGATCGACTCCACCTGGCACAACCGCAAGCTGCAGCGCGGTGCGTTGGCGGGCAACCGCTTCAGGCTGGTGCTGCGCGATGTGCAGGGTGACGCGGCGGCAATCGACGAGCGCCTGCAGCAGATCGCCGCGCGTGGCCTGCCGAACTGGTTCGGCGAGCAGCGCTTCGGTCGCGATGGCGGCAACGTTCCCGCTGCGTTGGCGATGTTCGGTGGCCGGCGCATGCGCAAGGACCAGCGTTCGCTGCTGTTGTCGGCGGCGCGTTCGGCCTTGTTCAACCGCGTGCTCGCTGCACGCGTGGAGCAGGGCAGCTGGGACCAGCCGCTGCAGGGCGAAGTGTGGATGCTTGATGGCAGCCGCAGCGTGTTCGGCCCCGAGCCCTACAGCGACGTGCTGGCCGAGCGCCTGGCACGTTTCGACATCCACCCCAGTGCTCCGTTGTGGGGTGAGGGTGAGCTGCGCAGCAGCGACGCCGCCCGTGAGCTGGAACTGGCAGCGCTGGATGATGACGAATCAAAGGCGCTGCGCGCCGGCCTGGAAGAGGCGCGGCTGAAGCAGGAGCGGCGCGCGCTGCGGCTGCGTCCAGCGCTGCTGCAGCACCAGTGGCTGGCCGCTGACGTACTGGAGTTGTCCTTTGCGCTGCCGCCAGGCTGCTATGCCACCGCGGTCCTGCACGAGCTCGGCCCGGTCGAGGACGCGTCGCAGGCCTGACGGAAATGGTGGCGGAGGCGAAGAGCATCCACGCATGCCGTGGATCCACCTTCCTCCGCCCGCCACAGTAGATCCACGCCATGCGTGGACGGGCCGTCAGTAGATCCACGCCATGCGTGGATGAATCCCACCGGCAGAACGTCAGCGCCGCGCCAGCAGCACCAGCATGGCACCGGTCCCGCCTTGTCCGGTCGGGGCGGAATGGAACGCCAGCACGTCGTTGCGCAGGCGCAGCAGGCGGTCCACCAGGTTCTTCAGCACCGGCGCACTGCCATCGGACTGCAGGCCCTTGCCGTGGATGATGCGCACGCAGCCGTACTCGTGGGCGTGCGCCTCCAGCAGGAACTGGCGCAGCATCATCTCGGCCTGCGCGGCGGTGGCGCCGTGCAGGTCCAGTTCGTCCTGCACCGAGTACTGTCCGCGCTTCAAGCGCTGGAACAGGCGTGGCGGCAGGTTGTCGCGCCGGTAGCTGGCAACGTCGCCCGCTTCCAGCGGGGCGTTGTCGCGCAGCAGCCGGGCGAACTCACCGGCGGCTTCTGCGTCGTCGCGCTCGGCMATGCGCGCACGCGGCCTCGGCCGCGGCGCAGCAGGCGCGGGCTCCACTTCCTTGCGCAGCGGCGTCACTTCGCCGATGGCGGCACGGAACAATGCAGCCGGATCTTCGTCTTCAGGGTGCGACATGCGCACAGGGTAAACCGCCTGCGCGGGTCTGCCTATGACCGTTGGATGTCGGCCGTGACCGCAGACAGGGTAGGACCCAGCGCCCGCTTGCGGCACAATAGTCAGCGCACTTGCGGAGCTGCCGCCTCCCTGGAGGAGACGGGCCGGCTTCGCCCACGTTGCAAGGTGACGGGATCGAATTCTTGGAAAATCAAGCGGTTAAATCGAAGATGCGCATCCTGGTCAGCAATGATGACGGTGTCGACGCGGCGGGCATCCGGATGCTTGCATCCGTGCTGCGCGAGGCCGGGCACGAAGTCACGGTGGTCGCACCGGACCGCGATCGCTCCGGCGCCAGCAATTCGCTGACCCTGGATCTGCCGATCCGGCTCAAGCGCATCGACCACTACACCGTGTCGGTGGCCGGCACGCCCACCGACTGCGTGCACCTTGCGCTGACCGGCCTGCTCGAATTCGAGCCTGACATTGTCGTGTCCGGTATCAACAATGCCGCCAACCTCGGCGACGACGTGATCTATTCCGGCACCGTCTCGGCGGCGATGGAAGGACGTTTCCTCGGCCTGCCTGCAGTGGCGGTGTCGCTGGTGACCCGTAACCACGACCCCAAGCATTTCGAGACGGCGGCGCGTGCCGCAGTGGAGATCGTTGCCCGCCTCAAGGCCGATCCGCTGCCGGCCGACACCATCCTCAACGTCAATGTGCCGGACCTGCCGTGGAGCGAGGTCAAGGGCTTCGAAGTCACCCGCCTGGGCAACCGTCATCGCGCCGAAGGCTGCATCGCGCAGAAAGACCCGCGCGGCAACGAGGTGTACTGGATCGGTCCGGCCGGCCGCGAGCAGGACTCCGGCCCGGGCACCGATTTCCATGCGGTGCGCACCGGCTACATTTCGATCACCCCGATCCAGGTTGACCTGACCCGCTATCAGGCACTGGAAAAGGTCGCCAGCTGGGTCGGCGGCCTCAGCGCCGCGCTGGACCGGCCGGCATGAGCCCACGCCTGCGCCTGCAGCCGGAAGCAGTCGGCATCGGCATGACATCGCAGCGCGTGCGCGACCGCCTGGTCGACCGCCTGCGCGAAGCCGGCATCGTCGACGAGTCGACGCTGAACGCGATCCGGGTGGTGCCGCGCCATCTGTTCATCGATGAGGCCCTGGCCTCGCGCGCATATGAAGACACCGCGCTGCCGATCGGCCACGGCCAGACCATTTCCCAGCCGTGGGTAGTGGCGCGGATGACCGAGGCCGTGCTGCAGGTGGCGCCGAAGAAGGTGCTCGAAGTGGGTACCGGCTCGGGCTATCAGGCCGCCGTGCTCGGCGCGCTGGGGCTGGAGGTCTATACCGTCGAGCGCATCGGTGACCTGCTGCGRCAGGCGCGCAAGCGGTTCCGCGCGCTGGGCATGAACATCCGCACCAAGCACGACGACGGCCGCGTGGGCTGGGCCGAGCATGGCCCGTTCGACGCCATCGTGGTTACCGCCGCCGCACCGGCACTGGTCGATGCGCTGGTCGAGCAGCTGGCTGCAGGTGGCCGCCTGGTCGCCCCGGTCGGTGGCGCCGGCGCACAGTCGCTGGTGCAGCTCGACCGCAAGGATGACGGCAGCATCGAACAACGCGTGCTGGCGCCGGTCACCTTCGTGCCGCTGCTGTCTGGCATGCTCGATTGAATCCACGGAGCAGGGTTGCATGAAGATTTTCGGGCCGCTGTACGAGCGGGCGATGAAGTGGGCCGCGCATGAGCGCGCGCCGACCTATCTGATGGTGCTGAGCTTTTTCGAAGCCATCATCTTCCCGGTGATGCCGGAAGTGATGCTGGCGCCGATGTGCGTGGCCCAGCCCAAGCGCGGCTGGTGGTTCGCCACCCTCAGCCTGGCCGGCTCGATGGTCGGCGCGCTGATCGGCTACGCGCTGGGCCACTATGCATTCGAAGCGGTCAAGCCGGTGTTCGAGGCGCTGGGCATGCTGCCGGCGATCGAGCAGGGCATCGCTACCGTGCAGGCGAAGATGGTGGAGTCGCCCTGGGCGGTGTTCACCTTCCTGGTGCTGGGCGGCTTCATGCCGATTCCGATGAAGGTCTTCACGTGGGCATCGGGTATCGTCGGCGTGCCGATGCCGCAGTACCTGTTGAGCATGTTGATCGGTCGTGGCAAGCGCGTGTTCGTGCTGGCTGCGGTCATCCGTATCGGTGGTGCGCGCGCGGAAGCTGCGCTGCGCCGATGGATTGAACCGCTGGGCTGGATCGCCACCGCGTTGGTGGTGGTGCTGATCGCCTGGCTTGTATGGAGGTCGAAGTTCGCATGAGTGCAGATCGTCTGAGCAAGGGAGTGCGCATCGGCGCGCTGGCGTTGCTGGTATCCACCCTGGCCGCCTGTGGCACCGCCACCGTGGTCCGGCCCAGTGGCGGCGGCAGCAGTGGCGTCAGCACGCCGAAGACGTCGGTGCCCAAGCCGGGGCAGACGGTGGTCGTGCGCAAGGGCGACACCATCTATGCGCTGGCCCGCATCCACGACATCACGCCGGCCGACCTGATCGCCTGGAACAACCTGGACAACCCGTCGACCATTTACCCGGGGCAGGTGATCCGCCTGTATCCGGCCGGTTCCGGTGGCGGTCGTGCGCCGACCACCGTGGTCACCGCGCCGCGTCCGGCTGGCAGCACGTCTGGCGGCAGTACCGCGCCGACGCCGGGTCCGGCYGGTCCGGTCAAGAGCAACATCGCCTGGCGCTGGCCGGCCGATGGCGCAGTCGTGGGCCGCTACGTGGCCGGCGATGCRACCAAGCAGGGCGTGGACATCGCCGGCACCAGCGGCGCGCCGGTGAAGGCCACGGCCAATGGCGTGGTGGTGTATTCCGGCGCCGGCCTGGTCGGCTATGGCGAGCTGATCATCATCAAGCACAGCGACCAGTGGCTGTCGGCCTATGGCCACAACCGCAAGCGCCTGGTCAATGAAGGGCAGAGCGTGAAGGCCGGCGAGCAGATCGCCGAGATGGGCCGTACCGGCGCCAACCGGGACATGCTGCACTTCGAGATCCGCTACAACGGCAAGCCGGTTGACCCGCAGCAATATCTGCCGGCGAAGTAACCGGCCGCTCTTTCTCCGGGCGGATCCCCGGCCCGGCGCAGCGCGCCGGGCGTTCGCCAAGGGCGCGTCCCATGGGCCGCAAGCGCCCTCGGCTCACCCGCTACAACGGCAAGCCGGTCGACCCGCAGCAATATCTGCCGGCGCGCTAGCGCGGGCAGATACGCGGGTAGCGCCGGGCCATGCCCGGCGGCTGTACGCCGCAATGGAGCGCTGCCCGAGCATGGGCTCGGACGCTCACAGATGCCGCGATTGCCTTGCGCCTGTAGAGCCGCGCCGTGCTCGGCTGCCTTTCGACCCGCAACAGTATCTGCCGGCGCGCTAGCGCGGGCAGATACGGGTAGCGCCGGGCCATGCCCGGCGGCTGTACGCCGCAATGCAGCACTGCCCGAGCATGGGCTCGGACGCTTACATATGCGCAACGTGTGTTTCAGGTGGCGCCGGGCCATGCCCGGCGACCTCGGGCCTCAGCCTTCCAGGATGAAGGCGGCCGCCACCTTGCGGCCTTCGCCGGCAAGGATGTTGAAGGTACGTGCGGCAGCCGGATTGTTCATCACTTCCAGTCCGATACCGCGCGACAGGCAGGCGGCCATGACAACCGCCGGCGGGAACGCCTGGCGCTCTCCGGTGCCGAGCAGTATCAACGCCGGCTTCAGTGCCAGGATCGGCTCCAGGTCAGCCACCTGCAGCGCCGCGACATCGGTCACCGGCCACTGTTCGACCAGCTGGTCCGGGGTCAGGAAGAAGCTGTTGCCCAGAACGCGATCATTCACCCGTGCCGAGCGACCGTCAGCGGCGCGCAGGCTGTAGGCGTAGTCGGGCAGTTCGTGGTTCAGCTGCATGGCAGGGTCCGATCAGCCGCGCGGCAGCACGATCTGGCGGTGTTCCTTGCTCGGGCGATACAGCACGGCCACATGGCCGATACGCTGCACCAGCGCACTGTCGGTGGCCTGCACGATTTCGCCGATCATCACGTCGCGGGCGTCACGGTCTTCGGCGGCAACCTTCACCTTGACCAGTTCGTGGCGTTCCAGCACTTCGTTCAGCTCGGTCAGGAAGGCCGGAGTGACGCCCTTGCCGCCGGTCTGCAGCAGGGCCTTCAGGTCGTGGGCTTGGCCGCGCAGGAAACGGGTCTGGGAAGGGGTCAAGGCAGTGGGCATGCAGAAAACACGGTTGAATGGGACGATCAGGGTATCATGGCGACCCCATCAGCCCCTATTTCCAATGGCTACCCGCAGCAAAAGCAGCCAGCGCTGGCTCAAGGAACACTTCTCCGATCCCTTCGTGAAGAAGGCCCAGGCCGAAGGCATGCGCTCCCGTGCGGCCTACAAGCTTGAAGAACTGCTCGAACGTGACCGGCTGCTGAAGCCGCACATGGTGGTGGTCGACCTCGGCGCGGCCCCAGGTGGCTGGTCTCAGCAGGTGCGGAGACAGATCGGCGATACAGGCCGCGTGCTGGCCCTGGACATCCTGGAC
>NZ_JBFTNR010000010.1:0-14320 GCF_056665995.1 Stenotrophomonas sp. 05L44_2 | reverse complement strand
CGCGGAATCTGCGGTGACAACGGCGTGGCCCGGGTCAGGCCGATACGCAGCTCACCCTGCTCGCCACGCTGCGCGCGCTGCACTTCATCCACCGCCGATTCCACCTGCTGCACGATGCTGCGCGCACGTTCCTGCAGCAGTTCCCCTGCAGCGGTCAGCTGCACACGCCGATGGCTGCGCACGAACAGGCGCGCACCGATCAGTTCCTCCAGCTGCCGGATCTGCTGGCTGAGCGGCGGCTGCGACATCCCCAACCGCTCGGCCGCCTGGCCGAAGTGCAGGGTATCGGCAACGGCAAGGAAGTAGCGCAGGTGGCGAAGTTCGATGGACATGGATGCAGTCTATCCAGCCCGACGCCGGGAATCGTCATCCACGCATGGCGTGGATCAACCGTGTCGACCAAGGTCGACACCCACCAAGAGCAGGCCACACCGCCCCGCCATCCCGCGGAATCCCCGCTGTTGCCGTTGCCGTTGCCGTAGATTCGGCAGGTGCAGGGCGCAGCCCTGCCGACAGCCCCTCACCGCTCCGAATGCCCGCTCTGGTCGTAATCGCGCGGGCTRAACAACTCTGGCTGGATCAGCTCGATGAACGCCCGCGCCTGCGCCGACAGCGCCTTGCCGCGCCGCACGATCACCCCGTAACTGCGCTCCGGGAACCAGCGCTTCATCGACCGTGCGGCCAACCGTTCGCGGTCAGCATCGTTCAGGCACAGCGCCGGCACGATGGAAATGCCCATGCCCATCGCCACGTACTGCTTGATCACCTCCCAGCCGCCCACTTCCAGCGCAACGGTGTAGGCGATGCGGTGACGCTGGAACACCTGGTCCACCAGCCGGTAGGTGATCTGCCGTTTCGGCGGCAGCACCAGCGGATAACGGGCGATGTCGGCCAGTTCCAGCTCGCCACCGCTGGCCAGCGGATGGTCATGCGGGGCGATCAGCACCTGTTCGAAACGGTAGGCCGGCGCATAGCTGAGGTCGGCCGGCACATYGGTCATCGAGCCGATCGCCAGGTCGGCGGCATCCTCGCGCAGCAGGTCGGTGCCGTCGGCGCTGATGGCGTTGTGCAGGGTCAGGCGTACGTCGGGGTAATGCTGGCGGAAGCGTTCGACGATCTTCGGCAGCAGGTACAGGATGGTCGAGCTGTTGGCAGCGATGTTCAGTTCGCCCGCGTCCAGCCCGCGCACCTTGTCGCGGAAGCGTGCTTCCAGACCGTCCAGGCTCTCCACCAGCGGCTGCGCCATTTCATACAGCAGCTGGCCCTCGCGACTGGGCACCAAGCGCCGGCCGCTGCGCTCGAACAGCGGTACCCCCAGCTCACGCTCCAGCGCTTGCAACTGCAGGCTGATGGCCGGTTGGCTGACGAAAAGTGCCTCAGCCGCCCGTGAGACTGAGCCCAGGCGCACCGTCTGGCAGAACGCGCGCAGCGGCTTCAGCCGATCGGATTTGTAGGAAAAACGAGGACTTGGCGGGCTACGTGTGGTCATGGCGTCACAAGTATTAGCACAAGTTATGTAAAGCATTGCAAAAACTGTTTTGCCAAATACAGGGCTGCGGCCGCACGGTGGAGTCGTTCCCCCACGCTGGAGTTCTGCCATGTCCGCCGTCGCTTCCGCTGTTCCCTCCACCGCCGCCAAGGCCACGCCGGGCATTGCCTTGGCGACCCAGGTGGCGGGCCAGGCCACCGTGCTGCCGGCGCCGTTGCTGGCCCTGCTGGTGTCCCTGCACCGGGCAGTGGAACCCGGCCGGCAGGCGCGGCTGCAGGCCCGTCGCGAGCGCCAGGCGTTCTTCGACCAAGGCGGCCTGCCGGACTTCCGCCAGGACACCACCGCGATCCGCAGCGGTGACTGGACCGTGGCGCCGCTGCCGGCCGCGCTGCAGGACCGYCGCGTCGAGATCACCGGYCCGRYCGAYCCGAAGATGGTCATCAACGCGCTGAACTCYGGCGCSAAGGTGTTCATGGCCGACTTCGAGGATTCGACCTCGCCGACCTGGCGCAACCTGCTGGCCGGTCAGCAGTCGCTGGCCGCTGCGGTTCGCGGCGACCTGCAGTACACCGCACCCAATGGCAAGCACTACGCACTGCGCCCCTACGATGAGCAGGCGGTGCTGATCGTGCGTCCGCGCGGCTGGCACCTGGACGAAAAGCATGTGCGCGTGGATGGCCAGTTCCTCGCCGGCGGCCTGTTCGATGCGGCGGTCTTTGCCTTCCACAATGCGCGCGCGCTGCAGTCCAGGGACCGCGGTCCGTACTTCTACCTGCCGAAGCTGCAGAGCATGGAAGAGGCAGCGCTGTGGGAGACCGCGCTGTCGCACATCGAAGGCATGCTCGGCCTGCCGCACGGGCAGATCAAGGTGACCGTGCTGATCGAAACGCTGCCGGCTGTGTTCGAGATGGATGAGATCCTGCACGCCCTGCGCGATCGCATCGTCGGCCTCAACTGCGGGCGCTGGGATTACATCTTCTCGTACCTGAAGACCTTCCGCCGCCACGCTGACCGCGTGCTGCCCGAGCGTGGCCAGGTGACCATGACCCAGCCGTTCCTGAAGGCGTATTCGGAACTGCTGATCCAGACCTGCCATCGCCGCGGCGCACATGCGATGGGCGGCATGGCTGCGCAGATTCCGATCAACAACGATGCCGCCGCCAACGAGCAGGCGATGGCGCGGGTACGTGCCGACAAGCTGCGCGAAGTGAGCGCTGGCCACGATGGCACGTGGGTCGCCCATCCGGCGCTGATTCCGGTGGCGATGGCGATCTTCGACGAGCACATGCCCACGCCCAACCAGCACCACGTGCTGCGCCAGGATGTGCGCGTGGGTCGCGATGAACTGATCGCGCGGCCGCCGGGCACGATCACCCGCGCTGGCTTCGAAGGCAATGTCGAAGTCTGCGTGCGCTACCTGGCCGCATGGCTGGATGGCAACGGCTGCGTGCCGATCCACCACCTGATGGAGGACGCGGCCACCGCCGAGATCAGTCGCAGCCAGCTGTGGCAGTGGCTGCATACCCCGGGCCAGCARCTGGACGACGGCACTGCCATCGATCTGGCGCTGCTCGATACCACCCTGGCGCAGCTGCCGGCGCGCCTCGGCGACACCTCGGCGCTGCCCGGTGGCGGCCGCATCGAAGAAGCCATCACCCTGCTGGCCGAGTTGAGCCGCAGCAACGAACTGACCGACTTCCTGACCCTGCCGGCGTACGCGCGCATCGACTGACCGCTGCATGCCGGTTTTCCCGCCGCTTCCTTCCCCGCTGCATCCGCACGAACCGAACTGGAGATAGACATGAGCACGCTGCCCACTGCCGAACAGATCCAGCACGACTGGGACACCAATCCGCGCTGGGAAGGCATCCAGCGCAACTACAGCGCCGCCGACGTGGTGCGCCTGCGTGGCACCGTCCATATCGAGCATTCGCTGGCCCGGCTGGGCGCGGAAAAGCTGTGGAAGTCGCTGCATGAGCGCGACTTCGTCAACGCGCTCGGCGCGCTGACCGGCAACCAGGCCATGCAGCAGGTGAAGGCCGGGCTGAAGGCGATCTACCTGTCCGGCTGGCAGGTGGCGGCCGATGCCAACCTGGCCGGGCAGATGTACCCGGACCAGTCGTTGTACCCGGCCGATTCGGTGCCGGCGGTGGTCAAGCGCATCAACAACACGCTGCTGCGTGCCGACCAGCTGCACCATGCCGAAGGCAAGGATGACATCGACTTCCTGCAGCCGATCGTGGCCGAYGCCGAAGCCGGTTTCGGCGGCGTGCTSAACGCCTTCGARCTGATGAAGGCGATGATCGAMGCCGGYGCCGCCGGCGTGCACTTCGAAGACCAGCTGGCCTCGGTGAAGAAGTGCGGGCACATGGGTGGCAAGGTGCTGGTGCCGACCCGCGAGGCGATCGAGAAGCTCAACGCCGCGCGGCTGGCCGCCGACGTGCTGGGCGTGCCGACCCTGCTGGTGGCGYGTACCGACGCCGAGGCGGCTGATCTGCTGACCAGCGACATCGATGGCAACGACAAGCCGTTCGCCACCGGCGAGCGCACCGTGGAGGGCTTCTACAAGACCCGCAASGGCCTGGACCAGGCSATCAGCCGCGGCCTSGCCTAYGCRCCGTAYGCSGACCTGGTGTGGTGCGAGACCGGCAAGCCGGACCTSGARTTCGCGCGSARGTTCGCCGAGGCGATCCATGCGAAGTTCCCGGGCAAGCTGCTGGCCTACAACTGCTCGCCCAGCTTCAACTGGAAGAAGAACCTGGACGACGSCACCATYGCCARGTTCCAGMRSGAGCTGGGCRSCWWSGGCTACAAGTTCCAGTTCATCACSCTGGCCGGYTTCCAYGCGCTGAACTACGGCATGTTCRAWCTGGCCCACGGCTATGCGCGCCGGCAGATGAGCGCCTTCGTGGAGCTGCAGGAAGCCGAGTTCGAAGCGGCCGAGCGCGGCTTCACCGCGGTCAAGCACCAGCGCGAAGTCGGCACCGGCTACTTCGATGCGGTGACCCAGGCGATCCAGCAGGGGCAGTCCTCGACCACCGCGCTGACCGGCTCGACCGAGGAAGAGCAGTTCCATGGCGAGCGCAGCGAACGGGCTGCGTGATCTGGTCGTGCCGGCCGCTGGCCGGCAACCCTTTGTGTTCCCGCAGTCCTTGATGCTGTCGGCCAGCGGCCGGCGCGACCAGGGCTCGGACTGATCAGGGTGGCCAGGGAAGGGCCAGACGACGCCGGCAGATCGGGGGATCTGCCGGCGTTGTTGTATCTGCGGCTGCTGCGACAATGGGCGTCGCGGTCACCGTAAGCTATTGATATGGCTTTCTTTCTTCCTGCGCCCAACGCGTGTGAATGGGCACGGTTGAGTCATGCAGGGCGGGGCACCGCGTCTTCACAAAAATGAGAAGCGGCGCACAGTTTGATTCACTGATATGCTCCGCGGCTCACCAGGGGACGCTGGCGGCGGGTGCAGGGAATGACCGGCAGGGGTGCGGCCGAGAACATCGACACGACAACCGGTATCGCCAAGGTGGCGATGGCCGAGATCGTGCATGCGCTGCTTTCCGACGAAGAGGTCGCCCTGTTTGCCCGGTTTGCCCAGCCCTGCCGGCTGCAGGCGGGCCAGTGGCTGTTCCACCGCGGCCATCGCGGCGAGTGCATGTACATCATCCTGGAAGGCCTGATCGAGCTGGATTTCGGCGAGGACCTGGTGCTCAAGACACTCGGCCGGCATGAGTTCTTCGGTGAGCTCGGCCTGTTGATGGGCGACCATCCGCGCAGCGCCAGCGCGCGGGTGATGGCCGACTGCCACGTGCTGGAGCTGGGACCGGCTGATTTCCATCGCCTGGTCGAGTCCGACCCGGGGCTGGTGGCCTACTTCCTGCGGCGCACGATCCTGCGTGTGCTGACCAACGAGCAGGCCCTGATCAGCCAGCTGCGGCGGCGCAACCATGACCTGGAAGCCGCGCTGGACAACCTGTACATCACCACCCACCAGCTGACCCACACGCGTGAGCTGGTGCGCACCGACGAGCTGACCGGCCTGCACAACCGCCGTGGCCTGGCCCTGTTCCTGCAGGAATGCCGCACGCAGGAAGAGGGGCCGCCGCAGGCGCTGCTGCTGATCGACTGTGACCGCTTCAAGCAGATCAACGACCGCYACGGCCACCAGGCCGGCGACCGGGTGCTGCAGAGCATGGGCAACATCCTGCGCTCGATGGCCGGCGAACATGACCTGGCCTGCCGCTTGGGCGGCGACGAGTTCTGCCTGATCCTGCGCCGGGCCAATGTCGAGATCGTGCAGCACGCGGCTGAATTCATCCTCAGCGCGGTGCACGGCCTGCTCGAGCGCAGCCATGGCACCCCGCACGTCAGCCTGGCCAGCATCGGTGCCAGCCTGCTGGCCCCTGACGCGGACTGGAGCGAGTGGTACGCTCGCGCCGATCGTGCGCTGTACCAAGCCAAGCGCGCAGGCGGCAACTGCCTGCGGTGGACCGATGGTCCGGATGGACACTGAGCGGAGATCCTGGCGATGAATGGCGACAACGGAACGTCGGCCCCGCATAACGCCCAGCTGCGGGCGCTGCTGTTCACCGACCTGTGTGATTCGCTGCAACTGGTGGAGCGTATCGGCGACGCTGCCGCAGCCACCCTGTTCCAGGAGCACGACCGTCTGGTGCTGGTATTGCAGCATCGCTGGAATGGGCAGTTGATCGACCGTTCCGACGGTCTGTTCCTGCTGTTCGAACGCCCGGTGGATGCGCTCGGGTTTGCACTGGATTACCAGCGCGACCTGCAGGCACTGGGCGAGCAACGCAGGGTCGAGCTGCGCGCACGAGCGGGCCTGCATGTGGGTGATGTGCTGACCTGGGAAAACAGTCCCGAAGCGGTCAAGGTCGGCGCCAAGTCGATGGAAGTCGAAGGCCTGGCCAAGCCGATGGCCGCGCGCCTGATGACCCTGGCGCGCCCAGGCCAGATCCTGATGTCGGCAGTTGCCGAGTCACTGACCCGACGCGCCACGGATGCCTTGGGCGAGCGTGGCCAACGCTTGCTATGGAAGTCGCACGGGCGTTGGCGGTTCAAAGGCATGCCGACCGTCCAGGAAGTGATTGAAGTTGGCGAGATCGGCTTTGCTCCGCTGCGCCCGCCGCGCGCCAACGCCAAGGCACGGCGTGATCTGCCATTGTGGCGGCAGCCGGTGGTATTGCTGGCGGAAAGCCTGATCCTGGCATCTGTGGTGGTGGGGGGCTGGTTCCTGCTGCGCCCGGAGCCGGCCATCGCATTCTCAGAGCGCGATTGGGTGGTGCTGGCCGACCTTGAAAATTTCACCGGTGAGCCGGTGTTCGATGAATCGACACGCCATGCGATCCTGATCGCACTGGAACAGTCGCGCTACGTGAATGTGCTGTCCGAAGGCAAGATCCGCGAAAGCCTGGAAATGGCGCGCTTGTCCGGCGATACCCGCTTGAATCGCGGTGCAGCGATCGATGTGGCCATGCGCGAAGGCGCTCGAGCGGTCCTGCTGCCGACCGTACGTCCCAAGGCAGGGGGCTATCAGCTGGGAATCGACGTGGTGGCCCCCGGCAGCGGGCAGGTGGTGCGCAGCTTCACCGTCGCCGCCGACGGCCCCGACCAGATGATGTTCGCGGTGGACGATGTCGTCGGTCGTCTGCGCCGTGGCCTGGGCGAATCGGTGGCCAGCCTGGAGCAGTCCTTGCCGCTGCCGAAAGCCTCTACCCGTGACCTGCGTGCTCTGCGCGCCTATGCCCTGGCCGAGAATGCCCTGGGCCAGCGCCGCTTCGAGGAAGCACGCAATCTCTACCAGGCTGCGATCGACATCGATCCCGGTTTCGCGCTGGCCTACATGGGCGTGGCCAAGCTGCTGGCGCGCACCGAAGAAGGGCGGCAGGCCCGCGAGGCGATGCAGCATGCGCTCGCCCAGCAGGAACGCCTGCCACCGCGCGAGCGCCTGTACCTGAAGGCCTGGCAGGAAGAACTGGAACCGGGCGGCTGGGCCCTGGAGCAATGGCGGACGCTGGCCAAGGTCTATCCCGATTCCTTCGCCGGGCTGTCCAATACGTCCTGGCTTCTGTTGCAGGACAATCGTTTCAGCGAAGCCGAATCCTACGCACATGCGGCGTCCGTACCGCAGGATCCGCTGCGGCTGTATCCGATGGTGCAGTTGGCACGCATCCAGATCGCCCACAACCAACCGCAGCTGGCCGCCGAAACGCTGATGCAGGCACAAGGGCTGCGCGGCCGCGATGATCCCGATGACACTGGCGTCGATGTATTTGTGGCGCAGCGCCGTTACGTACAGGCCGGCCAGCTGCTTGTGAAGCTGCGCACCGGAGATGCGCTGGCGCAGCGGATGCGGCTGCGTGCACAGCTGCTGCTGGCTGCCGACCAAGGTGATTGCGCGTCGATGCAGGCGGCCGTGCGCGCGGACGCACCGGCACCTGAGCTTGCGGACATGCAGGTACAGCAGCGATTGCAGCACGCCAGCGTGACCACGTTGTGCGCGGCGGGCGACAAAGCCGAACTGCAGGCCATCGCAGCGCAGCTGCAGCCGCTGCTGGAAGATCGCGACGATCCCATGCAGCAGGCCCGCAGCCTGCAGTGGCTGGCCCTTGTCTATCTGGCTCAGCGGCAGGGACAGACCGATGTTGCCGAAGCCTGGCTGCATGCCAACGAGGCGCTGCTGCGCGCCCAGCGCAGCCCGATGGTCGGTAAATGGATGCGCGTGGTTGCGGCGATGGGCGAACTGCAGAGGCAACGGCCGGACGCTGCGCGGGCCCTGATCGAGCCGATGCTAGATGGCAGCGAGCCGGTGCAGGCGCACGTGGTACTGCTGCATGCGCTACGTGCGCAGAGCGATGAAACAGGCGTGCGCCGCGAGCAGGAATGGCTGGCCCGCCACCGTGGCCAGGCCATTGCCGAAGTCTCGGCGATGCAGGTCTGGCAGCCGCTGAACGTGCACGATGTATCGAGCTGGGCCGCGCCGGTGAAGGCGGGCGGCGCGCCCTGAGCCGGTATCAGCCGCCGATGCAATCGTCGACTTTGCCCGCTTCGAAGCAGAACACCACATTCATCGCGGTCAGCGAGCTGGCGAGGTGTTTCTGCAGGCCGTCGCGAACGCGGCGAAGCTCCTCCACCGGGGCGAGCGAGTCGATCTTCATGCAGTCCTTCTCACCCAAGGCAGCATCCAGACCGATGCTGGAGAGGGCCTTGGCCGGCGATTCGGCGAAGCGTTCGCGGAAGGCTGTATCGTTGATGAGGTTGTCCAGCAGTACGCCGGCATCTTCAGCGGAAAGGCGAGGGTCGGTAGCCATGTCGATCATCCAGAGTAGAACTTACGGTATCGGCCACCAACGCTCGGCATTTAGGGCGATGTGTGCATTGCACAGAAGCGCCTCCACAGTACCGCGGCCGTTGCGGGCAACCCGCATACTACGGTTTCCACTGGTGGATGATGAAAGATGCAGATCCGACGTTGCGCTATCGTGATGTTCGAACCCCGCAGCGAGGTCTCGCTGGACCTCTCCCTGCTGCTGCAGGGCCAGGCGGGACTGGTAACGCGCATGCATTGGCAGGCCCTTGCCGCCCATCTGGACGCACCCGTGGAGGTGAGCATCGAGGAAATCGATGTGCTGGGCCGCATCGAGCCGGATCGCTGGGTGGAGCCTGCACAGGTCGGCCTCGAAGGCGCCGCGCTGGCACGCCTGCTGGAGATCGGTCTGGTGATCAGCCAGGAGCCAGGTGAGGCTTCGCATCGTGACCGCGACCAGCGCGTGCGCGACGCCAACTGGTGGCCGCTGTCGGCGTTGCAGCACCGGATGGGACGCTGGGGCGGCATCAACAGCGCGCGTGAGATGCGCGAGCACAAGCTGGTCACGGCGCAGGATCTGCATGCCAGGTTCGGTGCACCGCCCGCCGCAGTGGATGCGCCCGGTACCGACCCCTTGATGTTGCCCTATACACCTGACGATGCGCGCGACGAGCTGCTGCGAAAGCGTGCAACCTGCCGAAACTTCGACGCGCAGCGCACGTTGGCGCTGCCGCTGTTGGCGCAGGTACTCAAGCGTACCGTGCAGGCACACGCCGCATTGCGGCCGGGGGATGGCATGGAGTTCCTGAAGAAGCACATTCCTTCCGGCGGCGGTCTGCATCCGTTGGAAACCTATGTGGTCGCCCTGGCTGTCGATGGTCTTGCGCCGGGCGTCTATCACTACCACCCGATGGAACACGCGTTGCGACCGGTCGCCGTTGCCACCGACGACCTGCGCACCTTGATGCTGGGTTTTGTTTCCGGGCAGGACTGGTTCGCCGACGCCCCGCTGCACCTCATCCAGGTGGCACGCTTCCCACGCAGCTTCTGGAAATACCGCCACCATCCAAAGGCCTACCGGGCGGTGCTGCTTGATGCGGGGCACCTGTCGCAACAATGGATGCTGTCAGCCACCGAGCTTGGACTGGCCGCTTATGTGACCGCGGCGATCAACGAGATCGACGTGGAGAAGGCGCTGGGGCTGGATGGCATCGATGCCAGCCCGGTGATGATATGCGGCCTGGGGTGGCGCGCGGACGCCCAGATCACCAGTGAATTCGACCCGCTGCAGCAGGTCTGGCGCGGGAATCCGGCTCCGCAACCTTGACCTCGTGGCAGCAGGTAGGCCGGGCAGCGCCCGGCCCACCCTCCATCACGCTGCTTCGAAATCCACCAGCACCGCGCCGTCGCCCACCTGGTCGCCGGCCTTGGCCCGATAGCCCTTCACCGTGCCATCGGCCGGTGCCTGCAGGGTGTGCTCCATCTTCATCGCTTCCAGCACCACCAGCGGCGTGCCGCGCTTGACCTGCGTGCCCGCCGCCACCAGCGTTGCGACGATCCTGCCGGGCATCGGTGCCAGCAGGCTGCCGGCATCGGCGCTGGCCTGCTCGGATTCGCCCACCGGGTCGTGCAGGGTGAAGCGGTGCTGGCCATCGCTGGCGAACAGGTACAGCTGATCGCCGTCGCGCTGCAGCTGCAGCCGCCAACGACGCTCGTCCATCTGCACCGACAGGGTCTGGCCATCGGCATGGCCGACCACCTGTTTCGGCGCGGCGTCACCGCACTGCACGCGCCAGCCATCGGCAGTGGTCCACACCTTCAGCGTGCGTGCCCGCTCTGCCTGCTGCAGCGGCACCGAGCGCGCGGCAGGCACGCCCAGCCGCCAGCCATCCTGTGCCTGCCACGGTGAATGCGGGTCGCGTGCATCGGCGGCAGCGGCAGGTGTGCTTGCTACGGCGGCGATCGCTGCCAGTTCCCACAGCGCCTGCTCACCGTCACCGGTGACCGCCAGTGCGGCCTGCTCGCGCTCGATCAGCGCGGTATCCAGCTTGGCGTTGGCGAACGAATCGGTCTGCACCAGGCGCCGCAGGAAACCGGCATTGGTGGTCACGCCCACCACCTGGCAGTCGGCCAGGGCCTGGCGCATGCGCCGCAGCGCGGCGTCGCGGTCCACGTCCCAGACGATCAGCTTGGCGATCATCGGGTCGTAGTACGGGGTGATGCTGTCGCCTTCTTCCACACCGGTGTCCACCCGCACGTTGGCCGACGGGGTCGGCAGGCGCAGGCGGCGCAGGGTGCCGGTGGAGGGCAGGAAGCCGCGGTCGGCATCTTCGGCATACAGGCGCGCTTCGAGAGCGTGGCCGTGGATGGCCAGTTCGTCCTGGCGCTTGGGCAGCGGCTGGCCAGCAGCCACGCGCAGCTGCCACTCCACCAGGTCGGTACCGGTGATGAACTCGGTGACCGGGTGTTCGACCTGGAGGCGGGTGTTCATTTCCATGAAGTAGAAATCGCCGTCCGGGYCGGCGATGAACTCCACCGTGCCGGCACCGACGTAGCCCACTGCGCGCGCGGCATCGACGGCGGCCTTGCCCATCGCGGCGCGGCGGTCGGCGCTCATGCCCGGGGCCGGCGCTTCTTCCAGCACCTTCTGGTGRCGGCGCTGCASCGAGCAGTCGCGCTCGAACAGATACACCGCCTCGCCATGGCCACCGCCGAATACCTGGATTTCGATATGGCGCGGGCGCTCGACATACTTCTCGACCAGCACGTGGTCGTTGCCGAACGCCGAGGCCGCCTCGCGCTGGCAGCTGGCCAGCGCATCGACGAAGTCCTCGCTGCGCTCGACCTTGCGCATGCCCTTGCCGCCGCCGCCGGCGCTGGCCTTGATCAGCACCGGATAGCCGATGCCGTCGGCCTGGGCGCGCAGGAACTCCGGCGCCTGCTGGTCGCCGTGGTAGCCCGGCGTCAACGGCACGCCGGCCTTGGCCATCAGTGCCTTGGCAGCACTCTTGTCGCCCATCGCGCGGATCGCACTGGCCGGCGGACCGATGAAGGCGATGCCGGCCGCCACGCAGGCGTCGGCGAAGTCGGCGTTCTCGGACAGGAAGCCGTAGCCGGGATGGATGGCCTGCGCGCCGCTGCGGCGTGCGGCGTCGAGGATGGCATCGCTGCGCAGGTAGCTCTCGCGCGCGGCCGCCGGGCCGATGTGGATGGCTTCGTCGGCCAGCCGCACGTGGCGCGCATTGCGGTCGGCATCGGAATACACCGCCACGGTGGCGATGCCGAGGCGGCGGCAGGTGGCGATGACGCGGCAGGCGATCTCGCCGCGGTTGGCGATCAGGACTTTGCTGAACATGGCAACAGACTCGGTCATGGCACAGGTCACATGCGGAACACGCCGAAGCGCGTCTGCTGCGGGGGAGCGTTGAGGCTGGCCGACAGGGCCAGGGCCAGTACCCGGCGGGTATCGACCGGATCGATCACGCCGTCGTCCCACAGGCGCGCACTGGCGTAGTACGGGTGGCCCTGCTGCTCGAACTGGTCGCGGATCGGTGCCTTGAACGCATCCTCTTCCTCGCCCGGCCACTGCCCGCCCTTGGCTTCGATGCCATCACGCTTGACCGTGGCCAGCACGCTGGCGGCCTGTTCGCCGCCCATCACGCCGATGCGTGCGTTCGGCCACATCCACAGGAAATTGGGCGAGTACGCACGGCCGCACATGCCGTAGTTGCCGGCACCGAACGAACCACCGATCACCACGGTGAACTTGGGTACCTTGGCGCAGGCCACCGCCATCACCAGCTTGGCCCCGTCCTTGGCGATGCCACCCTGTTCGTATTTGCGGCCGACCATGAAGCCGGTGATGTTCTGCAGGAACACCAGCGGAATGTTGCGCTGGGTGCACAGYTCGATGAAGTGCGCGCCCTTCAGCGCGGACTCGGAGAACAGGATGCCGTTGTTGGCGATGATGCCGATCGGATAGCCGTGCAGATGGGCGAAGCCGGTGACCAGCGTKGCGCCATAGCGCGGCTTGAACTCGTCAAAGCGCGAGCCGTCGACCAGTCGCGCGATCACTTCGCGCACGTCGTAGGGCTTGCGCGTATCAGCCGGGATCACCCCGTACAGTTCGTGCGCCGGCAGCAGCGGTTCTTCCACCGGCTGCAGCGCCATCGCCGCTTCGGGCTTGCGCCAGTTGAGCTGGGCGATGATCGCGCGCACCCGTGCCAACGCCTGCAGGTCGTTGTCGGCCATGTGGTCGGCCACRCCGGAAATGCGCGTGTGCACGTCGGCACCGCCCAGTTCTTCGGCCGTCACCACTTCACCGGTSGCMGCCTTCACCAGCGGCGGGCCGCCSAGGAAGATGGTGCCCTGCTCGCGCACGATCACCGTCTCGTCGCTCATCGCCGGCACGTAGGCGCCACCGGCGGTGCAGCTGCCCATCACGCAGGCGATCTGCGGGATGCCCTGCGCGGAGAGATTGGCCTGGTTGTAGAAGATGCGGCCGAAATGGTCGCGGTCCGGGAACACCTCGTCCTGCAKCGGCAGGAAGGCGCCACCGGAATCGACCAGGTAGATGCACGGCAGGYGGTTCTGCTCGGCGATCTCCTGSGCGCGCAGGTGYTTCTTCACYGTCAYCGGGWARTAGGYGCCGCCCTTSACCGTGGCRTCGTTGGCCACGATCACGCACTCCACGCCGCTCACCCGGCCAATGCCTGCGACCACGCCGGCGGCGGGCACGGCATCGTCATACATGCCGTGCGCGGCCAGCGGTGCGATCTCCAGGAACGCGCTGCCCGGGTCGAGCAGCGCATCGATGCGGTCACGCACCAGCAGCTTGCCGCGTGCGGTGTGCTTGGCGCGCGCCGCCTCGCTTCCACCCAGGGCGGTGCGGGCGAGGGTGGCGTGCAGGTCGTCGACTACGGCCTGCATCGCCGCGCGGTTGCTTTCAAACGTTTCGCTGCCCGGTTGCAGCTGGCTGCCTAGGATGCTCATGGGGTGCCTTACAGGGTGCGCTGGAACAGTTCGCGGCCGATCAGCATGCGGCGGATCTCCGAGGTGCCGGCGCCGATTTCATACAGCTTGGCGTCGCGCCACARGCGSCCSRTCGGGTAKTCRTTGATGTAGCCGTTGCCGCCSAGGATCTGGATCGCCTGGCCGGTCAGCCACGTGGCCTTCTCGGCGGCGTACAGGATCGCGCCGGCCGCATCCTGGCGGGTGGTACGGCCCTGGTCGCAGGCGCGCGCCACGGCATACACATAGGCGCGGCAGGCACCCAGGCCTACGTACATGTCGGCGATCTTGGCCTGGATCAGCTGGAAGCTGCCGATCGGCTCACCGAACTGGTGGCGTTCGTGCACGTACGGCATCACCACGTCCATGGCTGCAGCCATCAGGCCCAGCGGGCCGCCGGACAGCACCACGCGCTCATAGTCCAGGCCGGACATCAGCACGCGCACGCCGCCGCCGACCGCGCCCAGCACGTTTTCTTCGGGAATCTCGCAGTCCTGGAA